>JBATMT010000616.1:0-2927 GCA_049289975.1 Paracoccaceae bacterium
GATAGCTGAAGACGCCTGAATGGAACGTTTTCCCAGCTAGTTGGTCATCGGCATAAGCGGCCGACTCGACTGTGGCAGAGGGTAGAGCGGGACGTGCCAGCATTTCACAACTCCGCAGTCACTTAACTGTGGCAATTGGAGTATATAGCGGGGCTTGTCAGCGTCGAAACGCCAGATATAGTCTAGATCAAGCAGGGGCGGTGCCTCCGCCCCGGGTGTCGGCCAAAAGCTGATGCAACGGTGAGGAAGCCTTTTGAATGCTCGACCATACTGATAGCACAGATTTCAGATCGGGGTTTGTTCGCGAGCCGTCGGCTCTGAAACATTTCCCGGCGCTTGTCCTTAATGCCGACTATCGTCCGTTGTCCTATTATCCGTTGTCGCTCTGGCCGTGGCAGGAGGCGATAAAGGCGGTCTTTCTCGACAGAGTGGTGATACTGGCCGAGTATGACGAGATGGTTCACAGCCAACGCAGTTCATTCCGAATACCTTCCGTCGTTGTGCTGAAGGACTATGTGAAACCTCAGAAGCGCGTGGCCTTCACGCGCTTCAATCTTTTCTTGAGGGACGAATTCTGTTGCCAGTATTGCGGGTCAAAGGGCGATCTGACGTTTGACCACGTGCTGCCTCGCTCAAAGGGGGGCGTCACGAGCTGGGAGAATGTCGTTGCAGCATGTTCTCCTTGCAATCTGAGAAAAGGCAACAAGAGCCTCAAGCAGTCCGGTTTGCATTTGCGCCATATGCCGAGGCAGCCGACGACGGAAGAAATGCAAGGTATTGGCAGGCGCTTTCCGCCGAACTACTTGCACGACAGTTGGATGGACTTCCTTTATTGGGACGCGGAATTGGACGCATAAGCCGCCCTTTACCTTTCATCGTTGCTGAGTAAGGTGACGGAAATTCAAAGGGGTTCCCATGACAGATACATTCTTTCGACCGATCTCGGGTATGGAACTGCCACGCTTCGCGGGCATAGCGACATTCATGCGCTTACCGCATGTGCCATTGACTCATCCCAGAGTTTCGGACGTGCAAATCGGACTTGTCGGATTGCCGTTCGATGGCGGAGTATCCAACCGGCCGGGGCCGCGTCACGGTCCTAGGGCACTGCGTGACGCATCGACAATGATTCGGGCGCAAAATGGAGCAACAGGGGTGCGCCCGTTTGAGCTTGTGCGATGTGCAGATCTTGGCGACGTTGGACCTAATCCAGTGGATGGGCCGGACACGCTTGAGCGCTTTGAAAGATTTTATGTGGACGTAAAGTCGCGTGGAATTCGACCGCTCTCGGCTGGTGGTGACCACCTTTGTACCTTGCCCGTGCTGCGCGGCATTGCGAAGTACGAGCCGCTCGGTCTCGTGCATTTTGACAGTCACACCGATCTTTATCCCGCCTATTTCGGTGGCAAGACACTCACTCATGGAAATCCATTCCGTAATGCGGTGGAAGAGGGTCTGCTTGAAGCCAAGCGGATGATTCAGATCGGAATTCGCGGCACGACCTATGACAATATTGATATCGACTTTGCAAAGGCCAATGGCATTCGCATTGTGCGAATTGAGGAGTTGTTTGCTCGCGGCATTTCCGACGTTATGGCAGAAGCGCGTGAGATCGTGGGGCAAAAGCCTGCTTACATGTCTTACGACATTGATTTTGTTGATCCTGCTGTCGCTCCGGGAACAGGTACGCCGGAATGGGGTGGGCCGAACGCTTATCAAGCAATTCAAGTTGTAAGAGAATGTCGAGGGTTGAGTATTGTTGGTGCGGACCTTGTCGAGGTTTCGCCACCCTTCGACGTAAACGGTCAAACTGCCTGGCTAGGGGCATCTTTGATGTTCGAAATGTTGTGCGTCATGGCTGAAGACGCAACCAAGTCATGAATAGTCATCGATCAACCGGACGGAGAGGATCTCAGGCCGGCTGACTGACCACAAGGCTGAAATTGATGTGCAAAAGCTGTGCACGTATTTCGCTGACGATGGAGGGCAGGTTGGGTAAGGGAGGAGTGATCGCAAGGATTCTTCCCTCGAATCCGGAAATGGTCAACAGAGCGCCGACATCAAGAACGTCGAACGTGTCTGAGAGTAATGGCGTGATAACTACGTCTGGGCGCTCTTCTGCCAGCCTCTGCAGCGAAAAATCCTTGAAAGATGTTGATGTCAGCTTGTTTGGACCAAAGCCTTCGACTGTTTGACGCGTTTCTCCGGTAGGATCAATGAGCAGGACTTTGCTAGATCCATTAATCAGTGCTCCGAACACTGTTTCCCTGGCGGTGTCAGCCATCTCCGGAAGCTTGTCTTCTAGCAAGTCCATCACCTCTCAATCACTACCATTGGCCGCCCCGATAACGCATTCAAGGCCGACAGTCACATCTTTAGATTAATGAATAAGTGTTGGGCGAAACCTTTCAATGGCAAAAACATCTCCCACAGAGATTTTCAGATGTTTGTCACATGACATATGACAAATGAAGAGTAGTCGTCGGACCTCAAGAAACCAGGAAACGCATTGCAATGGCAAAATCACTCGATGCTAAGGTGCTGGATGCGGTCCCCGTTGCTATCTTTGTCTTGGACGAGAATGATCGCGTCGAAAAATCAAATGCTGCGTCCAAAATGCTGTTCGGAGACAATACTGAAGAGCGTCTCGTCAGCGATGTTGTGCGCCATCCGGACTTTCACAATGCACTGGCCCTCGCAAAATCAAGCCATCAGCCCGCGCGCGCGCGTCTAAGCCTCAACACTGTATCGGGAAGTGTAAGTCTTGTTGTCCAGATAACACCTTTGCCTGACGGAAATGGAGCTACGGTTGCGTTTGAAGACCAAACAGCTCTGGACCAGGCAGCGGCAATCCGCAGAGATTTTGTTGCGAATGTCAGCCATGAGTTGCGGACGCCGTTAACAGCGCTTGTCGGATTCATCGAGAC
>JBATMT010000617.1:0-6065 GCA_049289975.1 Paracoccaceae bacterium
GTATACAAGCCTCACACCCTTCTTGAAAACCAGTTGATGGTTACCTTCGGTTCCGGTCAGTTGCATCGCCCCCGCGTCGATCGTGCCGAACGGCGCAATCGCGCGTACGGCACCGTCTGCCACGAGATCGGTCACTGATAGCGAGGATACCATTTCGTCTGAGTTAAGCCTGTACCCGTCAGAAGTGTTAACCACAACATCGCCCGTCAAAGTCAGGAGCGCTTTCGCTTGGTCAAGCGAGCCAGCCTTGGCGTTGAGCGTAATTTTTCCGCCGTTCGAGCTTTCATACAGGGCAACGACCTCGTCCGCAGTTGCCATGCCGGTGCCGTCCGCGCCGGGCTTGACCGTCTTGGCGGCAACACGGATCGCCACACCGTCATTGGTGATGCCCGCATATTCCGGCGCGGTCAGGCGCGGATCATTGGCCAGATCGTTGACCTCGACCTCGGCATAGGGAAGCGAGCCGTCAAATTCGACCTTGCGCGCGAACAGGAACAGGGTGGACAGGACCGCCAGTGCCACGATCGGCAGAATGATCTTAAGCCAGAAGACCCACTGCGAATAGCGGTTGAGCGAGGAGGCCATCGGTCAGACCACACCCGCGCGCAGGCAGTCGTGGATGTTCAGGATGCCAAGCGCCCGGCCATCGCTTGCCGGCATGACGACGAACAGGCTGGTGATCTTGCGGTCCTTCATGATTGCCACGGCCTTTTCGGCCACCGCGCCGGGGTCGATAGTGCGCGGGTTGCGTGTCATGACCTCTCCGGCGGTGTGGGTCAGAAGCCCGTCCATGTGTCGCCTGAGGTCACCGTCGGTGACAATTCCGACCAGCCGTCCGGCCGCGTCGGTCACGCCCGCCACGCCAAAGCCCTTGTGGCTCATTTCCAGAAGAACCTCGGCCATCGGAGCCGACTCGGCGATCAGCGGCACGGCATCGCCCGAATGCATCAGGTCCGCCACCTTGAGAAGCTTCGCGCCCAGCTTGCCGCCGGGATGGAAGGTTCGGAAATGGTCCGGCGTGAAATGCCTGTGCTCCATCAGCGCCACCGCCATCGCATCGCCAAGCGCCAGCGTCATGGTGGTGGAGGTGGTCGGCACGATGCCGATGCCACAGGCTTCCTCGGCCTTGGGCAACAGGATCGCCACATCGGACTGCAACAGCAGGGTCGAGCCTTCGCGGCTCGCCACACCGATCAGCGGAATGTTGAAGCGCCGCGTGTGGGCGATGATGTCCGAAAGTTCCGGCGTTTCACCCGAGTTCGACAGAACCAGAGCCACATCCCCCTCGGTGATCATTCCCAGATCGCCGTGGCTGGCTTCGGCTGGGTGGACATATTGCGCAGGCGTTCCCGTCGAGGCGAACGTCGCCGCGATCTTGCGCCCGACATGGCCGGATTTGCCCATGCCCGACACGATCACCCGGCCCTTGGCCTTGAGGATCAGGTCAATCGCTTTCGCAAAGCTGCCATCCAGTGTCGCCGACAGGGCGGCAAGTCCGCGCATCTCCACGTCGATGACGCGCCGCGCAGTCTCGAGGAATGTTTCGGAGTTGCTCATGTCAGTGCTTGAAAATGTCCGCTTCATCGCCCCAGCCCATGAGGTCAAGAACAGCGCGGGTCGGCAGGAAGTCGAAACAGGCTTTCGCCAATGCTGTGCGGTCCTCACGCTCCAGCCGGGCGTCGAGTTCGGCCTTCAGCCGGTGCAGGTAGAGCACGTCGGACGCCGCATATTCCTGCTGCGCGTCGGTCAGAACCGGCGAACCCCAGTCGGACGTTTGCTGCTGCTTGGAGATGTCGATGCCAAGAAGTTCCTGCAACAGGTACTTCAGCCCATGACGATCGGTGAAGGTGCGCACCATCTTGGCAGCGATCTTGGTGCAATAGACCGGCGCGGTCGTCACGCCGAATGCCTGTTTCAGGGCGGCCACGTCAAACCGACCGAAGTGGAACAGCTTTACCACTTTCGGGTCGGCCAGCATCCGTTCGAGGTTCGGGGCGCTTTTCTGGCCGCGCGCGATCTGCACCAGATGAGCGTTCCCGTCGCCCGAGGACAGTTGCACGAGGCACAGCCGGTCACGGCGCGGATCAAGCCCCATCGTCTCGGTATCGATGGCCACGACCGGGCCAAGGTCAAGCCCGTCGGGCAGGTCGTTCTGATACAGTTGGATCGTCATGTAACCCTCAATTTGTGAAGGAGCAGGATCGGGACCATTGAGAGACATCGCCGAGGGCATGACCATCAATTGGTCCACCGTCTGATCGCGCCTGTACCCGACTGGTCGCCTGCACACCTCATATCGTCTGAAGTTCAAGCCTTGGCCGGAGATGCGCACAAATGGTCTGCCGCCATCCCGGTCGGTTGCAGACGTCCTACAGTCCGGGCGGCCGTTTGGCAACTCTGCGGGGTGAGGGTCGCGTCCGAGCCGGACACCACTTCGTACCTATCCGTACCGTCCAAGCTGCCGAAATTATGCCCCATGGCGCTCGACTTTGGTTCTACTGGCAACGACATGGCGCAGCTTTAGTTGTTACGAATTGACTCAAATCTGCGGCAGGCAGCGGTTCCGCAAGAGAAACGCACGCAATTTGCAGGCCAGCGGCCACCCTTCTGCAAAATCGCAGTATTCCTTTATTCACGGCAGTTGTCACAACAACACTAGCCACCGCCGCACAGGCGCACACCGGTCAAGGCGTAATCGGAGGCTTTTCAAGCGGCTTCCTGCACCCGATCACAGGATGGGACCACGTCGTTGCCATGGTCGCCGTCGGCCTCTGGGGAGCCTTCCTTGGTACCCCGGCAATCTGGATTCTTCCGGTAGTTTTCCCGCTCGTCATGGCATTCGGTGGGATGCTTGGGGTCATGGGCGTTCCGTTGTCCAGCTTCGCGAGCCCGTGGTTTGCGGTGCCTTCGCTTTTGGCCGGGATTGCCTGCGCTGTGCTGGCCATTATCTCGCACGACTATCGACCGGCTCTGGTCAAGGTATTGGCTTTCGTCACCGCACTCGTGGCAATGCTTTCGGTTCTCGAGGGTCATGCCTTCATGACGTTGCCAGTTTCGATCTATATCGGACTGTTTCTGGGCGCGACCGCAGCCTTCGTGCTGGCGGCGGCTGTCGCTCGGATCATGATTGAAAAGTTGCCAACCGTGATTGCCCGTATCGCGGCACGCATCCTGTCGTCATGGACGGCCGCAATCGCTCTGATGCTTCTCGCATTTCAGGTGCAAAAGCTGATGTCAGGCGTCTGACGGCTTCCGCAGGTCGGCTAACGGGAAAGGGTGTGGGTCACGGATCGTCCGTGGCCCATTTTCGCTTTAGCACCGTGGATCGGGCGCTCAGAATCATTAAAATCTGGTAAATATTTTTTGGGTTTTCATTTATTGTCAGGTACTTAGAAAAAGGTCCAGATCTGGACCTCTCCGCCAAGACCTGTCCGAAGCTGCGCAGACTGGTGTCGCGAGCCGATTGTGTGGGTGTGAATGTGCGTGTTTTTGATGAGCCGGGCGACCAGCCCATCATCATCCCCCTTGACGGTCGGGCCATTGGCAAACCCGGGTCATTTCTTGGGGGGGACGACTGGTGCCCAGAAGAGGACTCGAACCTCCACGCCTTGCGGCACTGGTACCTGAAACCAGCGCGTCTACCAATTCCGCCATCTGGGCCGATGTCGTGAGGGGCGATGTAAAGGGGCGTTCTGGGACTGTCAATGGGATTCGATCAGGCAGGTGACGTGCCCCTCGCGACAGAAGATTTCCCTGTGCAAAAGCTGCTTTGGCCCGCACACTCCGCCCTGCGGAACAGGAGGATAAAATGTTTGAAGCTTTGAAAGCGGTGCACCTGTTGTGTCTGTTGCTCGGGGGTGCTGCCTCCCTTGGCAACGCGGTTCTTTTCAAGCGCGTCATGGCCTCGGGCGGGCCGCCACCGCCGATGGTGGCGGATGCGATGGGCGTTCTGGGCCGGATGGGGCTTGGGGCGATTGTCGTGCTTTGGCTGACCGGGATACCGCTTGCGGTGATGACCGGAGCCTTCGCAGGCGGCGGCCCTCTCTTTTCGTTGAAGATGCTGGTGGCGGCGGTCGTGCTCGGAGTGGTGTCCTACATGACCTGGCTCCGGGGCCAGATCGTTGCGGGAAAACGGCCACCGGACATGCTGCTCATCTCGCGCATGGCGCTGGTCGTGCGCTGGGCAGTGGTCCTGGCCATCATTCTGGCGGTGCTGGTGTTCAAATAGACCCGCACCTGCGGCTGAATTGCGGCTTGTCTGGCTTGGGTCTGGCGGTTAAACCCCGCTCAATGACCAAAGGGGAACAAGACCCATGTCCAGACTCGTGACGATCTATGGCGGTTCAGGTTTTCTCGGGCGGCAGATCGCCCGCCTGATGGCAAAAGAGGGCTGGCGCGTTCGCGTGGCCTGCCGTCGTCCGAACGAAGCGATCTTCGTCAAGCCATACGGCGCGGTCGGTCAGGTCGAGCCTGTGCTGTGTAACATCCGTGACGATGCCTCTGTAGCCGCCGCGATGTCGGGCGCCGATGCTGTGGTGAACTGCGTCGGCACCTTCGACAAGGGTGGCAAGAACAGTTTCGACGCCGTCCAGCGCGATGGCGCAGCGCGTGTCGCGCGTCTGGCAGCGCAGGCGGGCGTCCAGCACCTTGTTCACGTGTCGGCAATCGGTGCTGATGCAGGGTCCTCCAGCCTCTA
Source organism: Paracoccaceae bacterium (assembly GCA_049289975.1). Classification (GTDB taxonomy): domain Bacteria; phylum Pseudomonadota; class Alphaproteobacteria; order Rhodobacterales; family Rhodobacteraceae; genus TMP-24. The sequence continues at coordinate 4,697 of JBATMT010000617.1, forward strand.
TCAACAGTCGAAGGCGGAAGGCGAAAAAGCGGTACTCGCCGCGTTCCCCTCGGCGATGATCCTGCGCCCGTCGATCATGTTTGGTCCCGGCGATGGTTTCTTCAACCGGTTCGCGGGTATGACCCGCCTTGGCCCGATCCTGCCGATCTTTGGTGGCAACACCCGGTTCCAGCCAGTCTATGTCGAAGATGTGGCCGTTGCGGCGGTAAAGGGTGTTCTGGGTCAGGCAGCCCCCGGTACTTACGAGCTTGGTGGTCCCGACGTGGATACGTTCAAAGGTCTGATGGGCCGCATGCTGTCTGCGATCAACCGTCGGCGGATGGTGGCGAACCTTCCCTTCTGGCTTGGTGGCCTGATGGGCGGCGCGTTCGATGTCGGGTCGGCCTTGACGCTGGGTCTAGTGAAGAACGGTCTTTTGACGCGCGATCAGGTCCGCAGCCTGCGTCACGACAATATCGTCGCGCCTGACGCCAAAGGCTTCTCCAACCTTGGTATGACGCCGACTGCAATGGGCGCGGTTCTTGGCGATTACCTGTGGCGCTTCCGGCCCTCGGGGCAGTATGACGCCATCAAGGCTTCTGCCCGCAATCTGCGCGATCATAGCTGACCTTTCATCAGTCCGGCGGTCTGAGCCGCCAGCGAAGGAGATCCTTTCATGGCGGGCAATCTGCTTGACGCCGTTTTTCTTGGCACGCTTGAAGGTCTGACGGAGTTTCTGCCCGTCTCATCGACAGGGCATATCCTTTTGGCTGGCCACTTCCTTGGCTTTGAAAGTGCTGGCAAGACCTTCGAGGTGGTGATCCAGCTTGGTGCTATCCTTGCGGTGATGGGCGTTTATGCGGCGCGGTTGATCCAGTTGGTCCGTGGACTGGGCAACGACCCGGCCGAGCGGCGCTTCCTAATGTCGATCATTCTTGCCTTCCTGCCCGCAGCCATCGTCGGAGTGCTGGCCCACGATTTCATCAAGGCGGTTCTCTTCGAATCGCCGCGCCTGATCGCGACGATGCTGGTTCTGGGCGGGGTGATCCTGCTGCTGGTGGACCGCTTGCCTCTGCGATCTCGCTATCACGAGACCGATCATCTGCCCTTCCGCGTCGCGGTTGGCATCGGTCTGGCTCAGTGCCTGGCGTTGGTCCCCGGCGTATCCCGCTCAGGTTCGACGATTGTGGGGGCGCTGTTCATGGGCGTCGACAAACGCACGGCGGCGGAGTTCTCATTCTTTCTGTCAATGCCGACCATGCTCGCGGCATTCACCTTTGATCTGTGGAAAAACCGTCACGTTCTGGACGGCAGCGCGATGGGCGAGATCGCCATCGGCTTTGTGATGGCCTTGATAGCCGCCGTGATCGTTGTGCGCTGGGTTCTTGGC
>JBATMT010000618.1:0-2239 GCA_049289975.1 Paracoccaceae bacterium
GTACGCAATAGTGCGCCTTGGGATTGGCGCGCCGCATAGTATCCGCCGGAAACGAGGTCAAGTGCCAGCCCACTCTGTAAAGCGCGGTTGACGTCATAACTGGGCCTTTGCCCAATTTTCAGCCAGCTTCAGTCCGCAATCACTGCCGGTTGCATCAGGGTTCGAATGTAGCGCCACGCAAAGATTGCCGCCACACACCCGGCCACAATGTTCGCAACGGTGTTTGCCCAGACGATACCCGTCGAACCTTGCCACGCACCCATGACAATCGCGAGCGGCAGAATGAGGATACCATCGCGAAACCAGTTTGCGGCGGTGCTCACCAACGGCCGCCCAAGATTGTTGAACGTCGCATTCGCGACGAACAGGGCACCCGTGAAGATAAAAGCGCCGGCAGCCCAGTGCGTAAAGATACGGACCACCTCGGCCCCGTCGCTGGTCAAGCCAAACGACGAGATGATCGGCCCGCTCAGCGCAGCCATCAGCGCCCAAGTAACCAGCGTGTAGACAGCGCAGAACTTCAACGCTGCAACGAAGGCTCCCGCGACGCGATCTCCGCGCCCTGCGCCGAAATTCTGCCCGATGATGCCGCCAATGGCTCCCGACAGGGCGAAGATGCCGCCAAAAGCCAGGATCGAGAGCCGCATAACCACGCCCCAGCCCGCCACTGCACTTTCACCATAGTGCGCAATCTCGCGGGTCAAAAGCCAACTGCCGAACGGCGTCGACAACTGCGTGACAATCGCGGGCGCGGCAATTGCCATGTAGGGACGGGCAAAGAACGTGATGTCCTCAATCGAGGGCCGCGCCAGCAGGTCGTGCTTGCCCACCACGAACCAAAATCCAATCGCACAAACTGCGAACCTCGCAATAACGATCGACCAGCCTGCGCCTACGACACCCCAGCCCATCCAAACGATGAAAAACGGGTCGAGCGCCACAGCAATCAAACCGCCCGTCATCGTGACTGCCATCGACCGCCAGGCATCGCCCACGGCGCGGAGCAGTGACGACGCCATGATGCCAGCGGCGATCAGCGGCATGGAGGGCAAAGTGATGGCGAGGAACTTCTCACCATAGGCAAGCGCCTCGCCGGTTGCGCCAGACGCGACCAGTATCTGGTGGCGAAAGACCCAGATCAGAAGTGAAACGGAAACCTGCACCACAACGTTCAGCACCATCGCCATCGTCGCGATGCGCCGCGCACGCGGCCTGTCGCCCTGCCCAATTGAACGGGCGACCAATGCGACGGCTCCGATCATCATGCCGATAGAAATCGACATCACGCCGAACTGCACCGTACCGGCGATACCAACTGCCGCCATCTGGGCTTCGATGCGCAGTTGCGAAATCCACCACAGTGCCAGAAAATCGACGAGGAACGTGAAGGATAGCCCAAGCGCACCCGACAGCGACATCACCGCCACATGTCGCATAAGGCTTCCGGTCAAGAACTTGCCCTGCGGCGCCTGTTCGGTCTTTTTTGTCTCTGTCATGATACTCAGCAGCCGCAGCGCGGCATTCCCCTCACGGCGATCATCTGGCTGATCGAGCCCGTTCCTGTTCGCGCTATCGCTTACCCGGAAAACGATCTGGGGGCGAGGGATTAAAGTCGGCAACGCTCAATAGAAGCTTTGCGGATCAATATCGATTGTCACTCTAAGGTTCGTTGGTGGCTTGATCTGCGACACCCATGCCGAAAGGGCAGCTTGCAATGCCACACCTTTCGCCGCCTTGACGAGCAGCCGTACCCTGTGTCGCCCGCGGACCCGCGCAACGGGCGCCGGAGCCGGGCCAAAGACCTGCGCTCCGACCTGCCTTAATGGCCCATCCAGACGCGCAAGTGCCGTGCCAAAATCAAACACCTCTTGCGCGTCCGTCGAGGAAAGGACGATCCCCGCCAGCCTGCCAAACGGCGGCATGCCAGCCACTTTCCGTTCCTCAGCCTCGGCCCGCCAAAAGGCTTCCTCATCGCCCGACAGAATGGCACGGATAACCGGATGCTCTGGTTGATAGGTCTGCAACAGCGCAACTCCCGGCCTTTCGTTGCGCCCGGCCCGTCCCGACACCTGCCGCATCAACTGGAATGTCCGTTCGGCGGCCCGCAAATCTGATCCTTGCAAACCGATGTCGGCGTCGATCACGCCCACCAGCGTCAACAGCGGAAAGTTGTGCCCCTTTGCGACCAACTGGGTCCCGATGATGATGTCTGCGCCACCTGCCGCAATCTCTTGGATCT
>JBATMT010000619.1:0-6002 GCA_049289975.1 Paracoccaceae bacterium
GCCCATGATCGTGACCATGCCCACCCGCCCGCGAGGTGCCGTAGAAGGTCAGGAAGATCAGCCGCCAGCTATAGAAGCTGGTGAAGCAGGCCGCGATAACCAGCGCCCAGAAGCCAAAGCCGACGCCGCTCGCATAGGCGCTTTCGATGATCGCGTCTTTCGACAGGAAGCCCGCGAAACCGATATGGGTCAGCGGAATACCGACGCCGGTGATCGCGAACGTGCCGATCATCATCGCCCAGAAGGTCAGCGGGATCTTCTTGCGCAGGCCACCATAGTTCCGCATGTCCTGCTCGTGGTGCGTCGCGGTGATGACCGAACCGGCGCCAAGGAACAGCATCGCCTTGAAGAAGGCGTGCGTGAACAGGTGGAACATCGCCGCACCATAGACGCCCGATCCCGCTGCCACGAACATGTAGCCCAGCTGCGAACAGGTCGAATAGGCGATCACGCGCTTGATGTCGTTTTGCACCAGACCCACGGTCGCGGCAAAGAACGCCGTCGACGCGCCGACGTATATGACAAAAGTCTTGGCTTCGGGCGCATACTCAAACAGCGGTGACATCCGGCAGACCAGAAACACGCCCGCCGTCACCATCGTTGCCGCGTGGATCAGCGCCGACACCGGGGTCGGACCTTCCATCGCGTCCGGCAGCCATGTGTGCAGGAACAGCTGTGCCGACTTGCCCATCGCACCGATAAACAGCAGGACGGCCAGCAGGTTCGCCGCGTTCCAGTCGGCCCACAGGAAGCTCAGTTGCGTCTGTGCAAGCTGTGGCGCCGCCGCAAACACGTCATCCATACGGATCGAGTCGACCAGATAGAACAGCCCGAAAATTCCCAGCGCAAAGCCGAAGTCGCCCACACGGTTGACCACGAACGCCTTGATCGCCGCCGCATTGGCACTGTCTTTCTTGTAGTAGAATCCGATCAGCAGGTACGAGGCGACACCCACGCCCTCCCAGCCGAAGAACATCTGCACAAGGTTGTCCGCCGTGACCAGCGCCAGCATGGCAAAGGTGAAGAACGACAGGTACGCAAAGAAGCGCGCCTTGTAATGTTCGTCATGCGTCCAGTTTTCGTCATGGGCCATGTAGCCCCACGAATACAGATGCACGAGCGCCGAAACCGTCGTGACCACCACCAGCATGATCGCCGTCAGCCGGTCCAGCCGGATCGACCATTCGGTATCCAGCGTGCCCGAGCGGATCCAGTCAAGGATATGGATATGCTGCGTGACCCCGTCAAAGGTCAGAAACGTCACCCACGACAGCGCACAGGCGATGAACAGCACGCCCGTCGTCAGCGCCTGCGCGACCGTTTCGCCAAACAACCGCCAGCCAAAGCCCGCGATGATCGCGGCCGCCAGAGGTGCAAGAAGTATGAATTGCAGCATCGCGCCCTAACCTCTTTTGAACTTCGATCCGGTCATAGCTTGGCCCCCAAGCTTTCCGGATAAAACAGTTTGCACCCGCTGTAAGGGTTGTAGCGGTTCTTTTTCTTCATTTTGGCGAAGGCCTTAGCCGCATCGATTTCGTATTCATAGCCCGCTCGCTTCGCAACCGATACCAACCCGGCGACGGTCACAGATTTCGACAGACGGATCTTTCCGGCGGGAGGGTAGAGCAGCTCGATGGTGTAAATGGGTCCGCGTCCGGAGTCATTTAATGGGATTTCCGGAACAGGAAGCCCCTTAATGACAACCAGATCTCCTTTTGCACAATCGGCAACCAAAAGTCGCTGAAACTCCCCACAGCCGGCGTAAGCGATCAGCCGCTGGCCAATATTTTCGTTGCCTAAATTAACAACCGGTCGCCCCACCTCTTCTTGACCAAATGCTTCGCCTGCAAGTTCAAACGAGCCATCCGCAGCTACACGGATAGGTTTGTCAAACCAAACTAGCGGTTGGCGCCAAAGGGAGCAGGCCGACGCCACGCCGGTAGCGAGCGCAAACGCAATCACACTAGCAATGGCGGGAACAGCGGCGCGCACAGTCTCAGCCTTTCATCACGTTGACGTCTTCGACGTCGATAGTCCCGCGGTTGCGGAAGAAGGAAACCAGAATGGCCAGACCAATCGCCGCTTCGGCGGCTGCCACGGTGAGGACAAACATGGTGAACACCTGACCCACGAGGTCATGCAGGAAGGCCGAGAAGGCGACAAAGTTGATGTTCACTGCCAGAAGCATCAGCTCGATCGACATCAGGATGACGATGACGTTCTTCCGGTTGAGGAAGATGCCGAAGATGCCAATCACGAACAGCGCGGCAGCAACGCCAAGGTAATGTGTCAATCCGATCATTCGTTCGTCCCTCCGGGTCTGCGCCCCGTTTTCCGTCTGTCTGTCACCCCCACGAAAGCGGGGGCTCATTTGTCTTTTTCTCCGCCCTCTGGCGGACAGGACGGGCTTACAGCCCCTGCCCAGGTTTCACATCCATCAGTTCCATCGCCTTGGCCGGGTCGCGCCACATCTGTTGCAGCACGTTCTGGCGCTTGACGTCCTTGCGGTGGCGCAGCGTCAGGACGATCGCCCCGATCATTGCGACCAGAAGGATCAGACCCGCCAATTGGAACAGCAGGATGTACTTGTCATAAAGAAGCTGCCCCAGCGCTGCGGTGTTCTGCACATTGTCCGGCGTCACGGCGCCGCGTGCGGCCTCGGCGGTCTCTGCCGTTGTCCAGCTGCCAAAGGCGATGCCAAGCTGCATCACCACAACCACGCAGATCAACAGCCCCAGCGGCATGTACTTCGCCATCTCGCCCTTCAGTTCGGCGAAATCGACGTCAAGCATCATGACCACGAACAGGAACAGCACCGCGACGGCACCGACATAGACGATGATCAGCAGCATCGCCACGAACTCGGCGCCCAACAGCACGAACAGACCCGCCGACGACAGGAATGTCAGGATAAGCCACAGGACCGAATGCACCGGGTTCTTGGCCACGACCACCATAAGGCCCGCCGTCACCGCCGTGATGGCGAAGAGGTAAAAGGCGAATACCGCGAATGTCATGCGTCGTCCCCCGTCTCGTCAAACACGCCCTGAGCGATCTCGAGCGCCTTGGTCATCGCCGGCAGTCCGCCGAACATGCTCATCTGATAAATCACTTCCGCGATCTCGCGCTTGGTGGCGCCAGCCTCCAGCGCATGGCGGATCGTCAGCCGCATCTGCGGTTCGGCCTGCGCGCCCAGCACCGTCAGCGCCGCCACCGTCACCAGAAGCCGCGTCCGCGCATCCAGACCTTCGCGGTTGAAGGTCTTGCCGAACCACATTTCCATCATGTCCTTGGTCATCGTCGGAAACATCTTCTCGAGCCCCTTGGTCGAGAAGGTTTCCAACGCGGGATTGAGGGCACGGGCCATTTCCTGACCCTGCTCCATCATCTGCGACATGAGTTTCTGGAAAGCATCGTTCATCTGTAGGGTGCATCCAGTTCGAGGTTGCGGGCGATTTCGGCTTCCCAACGCTCGCCGTTGGCAAGCAGTTTGGCCTTGTCGTAGAACAGTTCTTCGCGCGTTTCTGTCGCGAACTCGAAGTTCGGGCCTTCGACGATGGCATCGACCGGGCAGGCTTCCTGACAGAAACCGCAGTAGATGCACTTGGTCATGTCGATGTCATAGCGCGTGGTGCGGCGCGACCCGTCTTCGCGCGGTTCAGCGTCGATGGTGATGGCCTGCGCCGGGCAGATCGCCTCGCACAGCTTGCACGCGATGCAGCGTTCCTCGCCATTGGGGTAACGGCGCAGCGCATGTTCGCCCCGGAAGCGCGGGCTCAGCGGCCCCTTCTCGTGCGGATAGTTCAGCGTGGCCTTGGGCGCGAAGAAGTACTTCAGCCCCAGCCTCATCCCGGCCCAGAAGTCGGCAAGCAGGAAATATTTCGCGGCGCGGGTATAGTCGATGTTCGCCATGATCAGCCCCCCATCGTCCAGCGGGCCCAGAAGGCGCCGAACACTTCGAATTTTGCAAGGAACGAAATCAGCACGACCCAGCCGATCGACAGCGGCAGGAACACCTTCCAGCCGATCCGCATCAGTTGGTCATAGCGATAACGCGGCACGATGGCCTTCACCATCGCGAAGAGGAAGAAGAAGAACGCCATCTTGGCGACCATCCAGACCGGCCCGTCCGGCAATCCGGGGATCGGGCTCAGCCAGCCACCGAAGAACAGCAGGCTGGTCAGTGCGCACATCAGGAAGATCGCGATATATTCACCGGCCATGAACAGCAGGAACGGTGTCGACGAATATTCGACCTGATAGCCCGCCACCAGTTCCGATTCCGCTTCGGGAAGGTCAAAGGGCGGGCGATTGGTCTCGGCCAGTGCCGAGATGAAGAACATTGCCACCATCGGCAGGTGCGGCAGCCAGTACCAGCCAAACAGGCCATACCCGGTGTCCTGCGCCCGCACGATATCGCCAAAGTTCAGCGAACCCGTTGAAATCACGATGCCAATGATGATCAGCCCCAGCGAGACTTCATAGGAAATCATCTGCGCAGCAGAGCGGAGCGACCCAAGGAACGGGTATTTCGAGTTCGAGGCCCAGCCGCCCATGATCACGCCGTAAACCTCTAGTGACGAGATGGCGAAGACATAGAGAATGGCCACGTTGATGTCGGACAGCACCCAGGTATCGTTGAACGGAATGACCGCCCAGGCGATCATCGCCAGCACGAACGACAACATCGGCGCGAGGAAGAACACAAACCGGTCAGCGCCCGCAGGCACGACGATTTCCTTCAGTACATATTTCAGCGCGTCCGCCACGGTCTGCAAAAGACCCCACGGCCCCACCACGTTCGGCCCGCGCCGCATCTGCACAGCCGCCCAGATCTTGCGGTCGCCATACACGAGAAACAGCAGTGAAATCATCACGAAGGCGATGACGCCCAGACACTGCACTGCAATCAGCAGGAATGTGCCAAAGGGTGTTGCAAGAAACTCAGCCATTTGTCTTCTGTCCCCCGTCCGGTCCGTTATTCCCCGGCGTTTTCGTCTGTCGGAATGCCGCGATCTTCGCAGTCAGCCAAAGTGACTTCCGCATCAATCGTCTGCAACCCTTCGGGCAGTACCGACGTGACGCTGTAAACAGCATCCGCACGCCAAATGCCACCCTCTTTGTCCGATATCGTGCGCACATGACGCACGAATCCTGCCTTGTTTTTCACCGCATAGGCCGAAGCCACGCAGGCCGCATAGTCGTCGATCTGTTCCGGCCCGGAGGCACCCTTCATCTTCAGCGTCACCTGCACCAGATCATCCTTCAGCGCCTCGGCGTTCGCCCCCAGGTAGACGGGCTTTGCCACCGGCTTTTCGCTCCCGGCCTGCCCGCCCGCACAGGCTGCCAGCCCGGCCAGAGAGCCGGTCAGCAGAACCCGCGCGGTCAGAGCGGCCGGGTGCATCATCTCACTCGGCCGCGAGCGGCGTCGCGTTGCGCTCGGTCGCCATCGCCGAAAGCTCCGCCATCAGCGCCGAGGCGCGGGCAATCGGGTTGGTCAGGTAGAAGTCCTTGACCGCGCCACGGAAGTCCGCCTTGGCCGGAGCCGCAACCGGCAGCGCCTGCCACTCGTTGGCGGCGACCTGATCGACAGCGCCCAGATGCGGATGCGCGGCCACCAGCGCCTGCCGAAGCTGCGCCAGAGAATCCCACGGCTGCGTCGCGCCAAGTTCCGCCGACAGCGCCCGCAAGATCGCCCAGTTTTCCTTGGCATCACCCGGAGCGAACCCGGCACGCAGTGCCAGTTGCGGACGACCCTCGGTGTTGACGAACAGGCCGTTCTCCTCGGTGTAGGCCGCGCTCGGCAGGATGATATCCGCCCGGTGCGCGCCACGGTCGCCATGGCTGCCCTGATAGATCACCACGGGGCCTGCTGCGATCTCGACCTCGTCCGCGCCAAGGTTGTAGACGACATCGGCACCCTCGATGGCGGCCTTCAGGCCACCCTCGGTCACCGCGCCCACATCCATCGCGCCAACGCGCGCCGCCGCCGTGTGCAGCAC
>JBATMT010000620.1:0-3026 GCA_049289975.1 Paracoccaceae bacterium
GACAGCCCCCTTTCTTTTTGCCCTGCCCCTAGCCTTCCGGCCCGATTTCCTCTATCGCGACGCCAACCCTAGATACGGCGGACATAATGGACATTCGCAACATCGCGATCATCGCGCACGTTGACCACGGCAAGACGACCCTCGTGGATGAGCTTCTGAAGCAATCAGGCTCGTTCCGTGAAAACCAGTCGGTTGCCGAACGCGCGATGGACAGCAACGACATCGAACGCGAGCGCGGCATCACCATTCTGGCGAAATGCACAAGCGTCGAACATGACGGCATGCGTATCAATATCGTCGACACCCCCGGCCACGCCGACTTCGGCGGCGAGGTCGAGCGTATCTTGAACATGGTCGACGGTGTTGTGCTTCTGGTGGACGCTGCCGAAGGCCCGATGCCGCAGACGAAGTTCGTGACGTCCAAGGCGCTCGCACTTGGTCTGCGTCCGATCGTCGTCCTGAACAAGGTCGACAAGCCTGACGCCGAGCCTGACCGCGCCCTGAACGAAGTCTTCGACCTGTTCGCCAACCTCGGCGCATCGGACGAGCAACTCGACTTCCCGCATCTGTACGCCTCGGGCCGCGCTGGCTGGGCTGACGAGACGCTGGACGGCCCCCGCAAGGACCTCAACGCGCTCTTCGATCTGGTCGTGCGCCACGTCCCTGCCCCCAAACAGATGGCGCACCGTGACGAGCCGTTCCGCATGCTCGCCACCACGCTCTCGGCTGACCCGTTCATCGGCCGCATCCTGACGGGCCGCGTCGAATCCGGTACGCTGCGCGTAGGCGAAACCATCAAGGCGCTCAGCCGCGATGGCGAAAAGCTCGAACAGTTCCGCGTCACCAAGATCCTCGCATTCCGTGGCCTCAGCCAGGCCCCGATCGACGAGGCGCAGGCCGGCGACATCGTTACCCTCGCCGGCATGTCGAAGGCCACCGTGGCAGACACGCTCTGCGCGCTTGAAGTCGACACTGCGCTTCCCGCCCAACCGATCGACCCACCGACCATCTCTGTCACCTTCGGCATCAACGACAGCCCGCTTGCTGGCCGTGACGGCTCCAAGGTGCAAAGCCGCGTCATCCGCGAGCGCTTGATGAAAGAGGCGGAAATCAACGTCGCCATCAAGATCGAAGACACCCCCGGCGGCGAAGCCTTTGTCGTGTCCGGCCGTGGCGAACTCCAGATGGGCGTCTTGATCGAGAACATGCGCCGCGAAGGGTTCGAACTGTCGATCTCGCGCCCACGCGTGATTTTCCGCGAAGAGAACGGCCAGCGTCTTGAACCGATCGAAGAAGTCATCATCGACGTCGATGACGACTATACCGGCGCGGTGATCGACAAGCTGACCGGCGAACGCAAGGGCGATCTGGTCGAGATGCGTCCCGCAGGTGTCGGCAAGACCCGCATCGTCGCGCATGTCCCGTCGCGCGGCCTGATCGGCTACCACGGCCAGTTCCTGACCGATACGCGCGGCACCGGTGTCTTGAACCGCATTTTCCACGGCTGGGTTCCGCACAAGGGCCCGATCCAGGGCCGCCGCGTCGGCGTGCTGATCTCGATGGAGAACGGCATCTCGGTCGCCTATGCACTGTGGAACCTTGAGGAGCGTGGTAAGCTGTTCATCGGCGCGCAGGAGCAGGTCTACGAGGGCATGATCATCGGCGAGCACTCCCGCGACAATGATCTGGAAGTGAACCCTCTCAAGGGCAAGAAACTGACCAACGTCCGCGCCTCTGGCACCGACGAGGCCGTGCGCCTGACTACGCCTGTCCGCCTCAGCCTTGAAGAGTCCATCGCCTATGTCGAGGATGACGAACTGGTCGAAGTGACCCCCAAGATCGTGCGGATGCGCAAACGCTACCTCGACTCGCACGAGCGCAAGCGCCAGAGCCGCTCCGCCTGAAATAGCTCAATGGAAAAGGCCGGGATGAACCCCGGCCTTTGCATTTGCGGGGGGTCTTGCTGGTGCTGTCTGGCTTCAGCGCCCCCGTCAGGTTGTGGCCCCGCCAGTGCTTATCAACCTGCGGCAACACCTGATTCGCGACGACGCCGTGAAGCCTCAGGGATGCACCGATCAGGCGCCCAACCGCGCCGGTTGAGGAGGAACAGCCGCCAGCAGCACTGCTTAAAATGGCCGTTACAATCGTCATTCAGGTATTAATTTACGCGACGTAAGCCTAATAAATCCTCGCAAAATGCAATTTTTGTTAATCTATACTGCGGCATGGTGCCTCAAAATCGCCACAATCTGACGCAACGCCAGATGGGAAAATCCATCCACGTTTCTCCCTTTTTCTAGAAACAATTCTGTCGCGCCGTAAAAGACAAAGGTGCCAGAGATCGAAGCGATTGTTTATCCGACATTCTTCCTACGGTAGAACTCGATCATCAGAGGAGCAAGCCGCCGCTGGCTAATTCGCGTTGGCATGATCCGCGCCCCGGCGTAACAGAGCAGTGGCAGCCATGCAAAGCGCAGGTCTTGATAAATGTCTACTAACACACTGTAATAACTTATATTTATTAGAAAATTTCCGCCAGAAACCTCATCAACCGGCAAACATCGCGCTCGGAAAATCTCGCCTCACGCAGGCGTCTTGGCCCAAGCCCGGGTCGATTGCAGCGCCTCATTCAACCACCACCACCTAATCAGAAATCTACTCAGGGATGATTCCGTATTCTCTTGCATACAGTGAGATTGGAAGGATTGCGGTCGACAGTTACGTTGCGGAACCAGTTCATAACTGCTCAAGCTTTAGAGGTTATGCACATCTGCGAATGTTGATTTTTCTGTCAGAAATGGCATCCTGTTGTCTCGTGTCATTTGAACAGGGGGTTACAATGCGCAAGTACATTCTGAGTGCCGCTGCAGTTGCAGCATTTACCAGTATCGTTTCGACTGCCAACGCAGCTTCGTTGCAAGTCATCGGCGGCAACTTCGGGACTATCCCGACGTTCAGTGAAGCCAATGACGGTCTTGTGCCTTTGTTCGGCGCGGGAACCAGCAGCTTCGATGGTAACTACGGGG
>JBATMT010000621.1:0-2289 GCA_049289975.1 Paracoccaceae bacterium
TCCCCGCGATGCAGCGTGAAGCCGATTTCATCGAACTCGGTCGGATGGCAATAGCCGGCAACGGTCAGGACAGGTTCGCCGATTGCCGATGGGCGTTTGGGGAAAATCTGATCGACGGAGCGGCCGACCATCATCTGCACCAACTGCGTCTCGTTCACCTGAGACATTTCGCCTTGCCCGACGAATTGTCCGTCCCGAAATACGGTGTAGTGGTCAGCGATGCGGAATATCTCGTCGAACTTGTGGCTGATGAACAAGATCGCCTTGCCTTGGGCCTTCAGTTTTTCGACCAGCTCGTAAAGCTCGTGAATTTCCTTGTGCGACAACGCGGCCGTGGGTTCGTCCATGATCACGACGCGGGCGTCGATCGAGAGCGCACGGGCAATGGCGACCAGATGTTTCGAGGCTATGCCGAGATCGCGCAATCTGACTTTGGGGTCCAGATCGGCTCCGATACTGGTCAAGAGGCGGCGGGCCTCTTCGGCCATCCGGGTTCTGTCGATCAGACCGAACCGGCCGCGCGGGGCATGTCCGATGAAGATGTTTTCGGCCACCGTCAATTCATCGAAAAGCACGGTCTCCTGATGGATCGCAGTTACCCCGGCGACACTTGCTGCTTGTGCGGACGGAAAGCGGATTTCGTGGCCATCCACGGAGATCGTACCTTCGTCGGGTTGATAGATGCCGGTCAGGATCTTGACGATTGTCGACTTGCCTGCGCCGTTCTCGCCGATCAGCGCGGTGACGCGGCCGGGAAACAGGTCGAGTTGCACGTCGTTCAGCGCCTTTACGCCGGGAAAGCGTTTGGAGATGCCGCGAAGCGACAGCACTGGGGCGATGCCGGGAGTGGACTGCGCCTGCATGGAATAGGCCCTGATGTGAGGGGAAAACGGGTTCGGCCGGAAGCTGGCCGAACCCGACGACGGTCAAGTCGATCAGAAGATCGACGAGAACTGGTCGATGTTCGATGCGTCGTAGGTGAACGGGTCCGCCATCGCGCCTTCGTTGTTGTCGTCAAGCTTGACGTTGCCCATGCGGCACATTGAGATTTCCGCGCCCGGCTCGGCTTGTGCATCACCGTTGGCGAGGTGATAGGCGATCATGGTTGCAGTATAGCCAAGGTCGATCGGATTCCAGATCGCGAAGGACTGTGATGCGCCCGACTTGACGTGGCCCGCCATTTCCGAAGGCAGACCAAGGCCGGTGACATTCACCTGACCAACCTTGCCTGCATCCTCAACCGCTTGCGCAGCCGCCACGATGCCAACCGACGTCGGAGCAATAATGGCCTTCAGGTTCGGGTAGGTCTGCAAAAGCCCTTGAGTCTCGCGGTAGGACTTGTCGGCAAGATCGTCGCCGTAGACTGTCGCGACAAGGTTGATGCCCTTGTAGTTCGGCAGAACCTTCTTGGCTTCTTCGATCCACGTGTTCTGGTTCGTCGATGTCGTGGTGGCAGACAAGATCGCCACATCGCCACCGTCAGGCAGATGGTCGGCGGCCAGCTTGACGATCGTGTTGCCGATCAGCGCACTGGACGACGGGTTGAGGTGCATCAGGCGGCCATCCTTGGCGACACCAGAATCCCACGAGATTACGGTAATGCCACGCTCCATCGCCTTCTTCAGCGTCGGGACCAGCGCGTCTGCGTCGTTTGCCGAAACCGCGATTGCGTCGACCTTTTGCGCGATCAGGCTGTTGATCACTTCGATCTGGCCTTCTGCGGTGGTGTCGGTCGGGCCGGTGTAGATGATTTCAACGTCGCCCAGTTCTTTTGCCGCTTCTTCTGCGCCCTTGTTGGCCGCTTCGAAGAAACCGATCCCGAGCGCCTTTACCACCAGCGCGATACGCTTGGTTTCCGCTTCGGCAGTACTTGCCAACAGTACGGAGGCCAACGCCGCCGTGGTCAGTGCCTTCTTCAGAATGCTCATGTGTTCCTCCCTGAGCGTTTCCCCCGATAGTTCGCGAGGAATCCTTGTCGCGCCTCAGTCCATTCGGGCGCGGGTCTTCTCGGCCTGCACCTCGGCCACGATCAGCCGCACGTCAGCGGCTTCAAGCATGGCAGCGGCACGGTCGTCGATCCGGTCATCGGTGATGACGGTGTGGATACGCGACAGCGGGCAGAGCAGAAGGCTCGACCGCTGGGCAAATTTGGAACTGTCAGCCAGCACGATCAGTTCGTCGGCCTGATTGATCAGTTTCTGTTCGGCCTGAACAAGAAGCGGATCACCCTCCATCAAACCAAGCGAGCCAAGACCCCGGCAGCCCATGAACATGCGCCGCGCATAGAAG
>JBATMT010000622.1:0-2069 GCA_049289975.1 Paracoccaceae bacterium
CACTATTAGCGGATTGAAACTTGGCCGACCTTTCGCTTCGAAGATTCCCGCAACAGCCCGATCGTTGCGAGCGTCACCCGCAAGGCCGTAGACCGTTTCCGTTGGCATCGCGACGAGACCACCGGCGCGGAGAATGCGCGCGGCTTTGGAGATGCCTTCTTCGGTTGGGGTGATCAGATAGGTCATTTGGGTTAGCTTCGTGACGCAGCGTTTCGGGTTGGCTCTTACCTGACCATGCGGCAGTCTGTGCACAGGTCCGGTGCAACTAGTCCTTAAGCCCGGCCGCAGTAATTGCCAAGGCAGGGGGTGGGCCATGACCTACAGGTCAGCACTATCAGAAATTCGCTTCATCCTTGAAAACATCGTGCCTTTGGCCCCGATTTCAGCGACGGACCGGTTCGCTGAGGCTACGCCGGACATGGCAGAAGCAATCCTGACCGAAGCCGCGCGCCTTTGTGATGAAGCGATAGCGCCACTCAATCGTGGTGGCGACGTCAGTCCGGCTCGGCTGGAAAACGGTGTTGTTCGCTCGTCGCCCGGATATGTTGATGCTTTGCGGCAAATGGCAGATGGCGGATGGGTCGGCCTGGCCGCCGATCCTGCGCATGGCGGAATGGGGTTGCCGCAGCTTCTAAACATGTCGGTCCATGACATGATGGCGGGGGCCTGCCTTGCGCTGCAACTCAACCCGTTGCTGACTCAAGGCCAGATCGAGGCGCTGGAGCATCACGCAAGCGATGAGCTGAAGTCGCTTTACCTTCCCAAACTCAACTCTGGAGAATGGTCAGGCACCATGAACCTCACCGAGCCGCAGGCAGGTTCGGATGTTGGTGCATTGCGGACGAAGGCCGAGCCGCTTGGCGATGGAACCTATGCGGTCACTGGGCAGAAGATATTCATTACCTGGGGCGATAGTGACGCGCATGAAAATGTGAGTCATCTCGTTCTTGCGCGACTGCCCGACGGAGGCGCGGGGACTAAGGGTATAAGCCTGTTTCTTGTGCCGAAGTTCCTGCCCGATGTCAGTGGCAAACCCGATGTGAGAAATAGCCTGAAAGTCGTGAGCCTTGAACATAAGCTGGGGATTCATGGCTCTCCTACCTGCGTCATGGCGTTTGAAGGTGCAAAAGGCTGGCTGGTTGGAGAGGCGCACAAGGGAATGGCAGCCATGTTCACGATGATGAACAACGCGAGGCTTGCAGTTGGCGTGCAAGGCGTGGGTATTGCAGAGGCAGCCTATCAAAAGGCGCTGAGCTATGCGCAGGATCGGGTACAGATGGGCCCGATCATCGAGCACGCAGATGTCCGACGCATGTTGACGCGGATGAAGGCCGAGATATTCGCAGCCCGCTCTATCGCCCTGGCCTGTGCCGCCGCGCTCGATATGGCGCGGGCGACCCGGTCGGGCGAATGGCAGGCACGTGCAGCGCTGTTGACGCCGATTGCCAAAGGTTTTGGCACTGACACTGGCTGCACTGTCGCCGATATGGGGGTGCAGATCCACGGTGGTATGGGTTTCATCGAGGAAACTGGCGCCGCTCAATACCTGCGTGATGTTCGCATTACGCCGATTTACGAAGGTACCAACGGGATTCAGGCAATGGATCTGGTTGGCCGCAAGATGATGGATCAGGGCGAAGCGGCCTATCGCTTGCTGGATGAAATTGCGGAGGGTGCCGAAGCGGCCCGTTGCGTCGTGCCCGATATGGCGGATGAAGTGTGGTCCGCGACGCAAAACCTGCGTGAAGCAACAGAGATATTGCTTGGGCAGTCTATGCCCGACCGTTTTGCGGGTGCGGTGCCTTATGCCCGCGCGTTCGCAAGGGTATTGGGAGGGCACTATCATCTGACAGCGGCGGTGATCGCAGGTGCCGGAAGTGCAAGGGCCAGGTTGGCGTCTGTCTATATCCGCCGTCTTTTGCCGGAACATCAGGCAGCACTTCGAGAAGCACGCGAAGGCGCAGCGGGTCTTTATGCCTTGTCCGTTGACGATCTGTCGTGACCGAAGTCGCCGAACTCACACTACGCTCTGATTCGGTTGGCGGGATCAACATGCCTCTGACCGTGCC
>JBATMT010000623.1:0-1870 GCA_049289975.1 Paracoccaceae bacterium
AGATGCCAGCCGTTGATCCCGCCATGCCGCCGACAAGCAAGACCGTACCCATGCGCAGGTCAACCGTCTTGCGTTTGAGATGAACCAGTACGCCAGAAACTGACGAGGCCACGACCTGATTTGCGCCCGTCGCAACGGCGACGGTTGGGGGGACGCCGATGAAAAAGAGAAGGGGAGTGATCAGGAACCCGCCACCGACACCGAACAGGCCGGACAGCACGCCAACAACTCCACCGATCCCAAAAAGGAGGATGGCGTTGACGGAAACCTCTGCAATCGGCAGATAAATCTGCATCGACGCCCTGCTGGAAAAATCTGCACCCAAGTCCCAATGCTCACATTGAGACAGACAAGTCAAACCCTTAGGGCGGTGCATTCCTGGTAAACTTTACGCGTTCTTCAGATGGGTTGGCGCAGCCACCGACGCAACACACGCTCCAGTTTTGCGGCACCGATCGGCGCCATAGCCTTTGTGTGTTCGTGGCTGATCTTTTCATCACTCATGCCCGCAGCCATGTTGGTGATCACTGACACCGCTGCGACTTTCAGGCCCAGAAAGCGGGCAAGAATGACCTCGGGCACAGTAGACATTCCGACCGCGTCAGCGCCAAGAAGCTTGATTGCCCGTATCTCTGCGGGGGTCTCGAAACTTGGTCCGGAGTACCAGGCATAGACGCCCTGAAGCAGAGCCACGCCCTCCGACTGTGCGGCGGCCAGCAGCGCGGTGCGCATGGCCGGATCATGGGCATCTGTCATCGGCACGAAGCGGGCGTCGGTCTTTTCACCGATCAAGGGGTTGAGGCCCGAGAAGTTGATATGATCATTCAAGAGCATCAATGATCCGGGCGGCATGTCAGGCTGCAACGAGCCTGCGGCGTTTGTCAGGATAAGCTGCGACCCTCCAAGGCCCCTGAGAACCTCGAGCGGCACGCGCATGGCATCGCCCTTGCCGCTTTCGTAATAGTGCGCGCGGCCCCCGAAGACGGCGACGCGCCGACCCACCAGTTCGCCGATGACGAGCTTCGGGCTGTGACCGGAGACACCGGCATGGGGAAACCCCGGCAAGTCGTCATAGGGAATGGCTACGCCTTCAACAGCGTCGGCCAGATGCCCGAGTCCGGAGCCGAGTACCAAACCCAGTTCAACTGGTTGATCGCCGACGCGTTGCCTGATCAGCGCGATGAGTTCATCAACGTTCCTTGACATAGGGCTCTCCTCCCGCGCGCGGAGGAATGGCTCTGCCTACGAAGCCTGCAAGAATGATGACGGTCAGAATGTAGGGCGCCGATTGCATGACCTGCACGGGCAACGTGATGATACCCAGATCGATGTTCGGAAACCGGATCGAGATCGCCTCGAGCAGACCAAACAGCATGGTTGCACCAAGGGCCGGCCATGGCCGCCATTTCGCAAAGATCAGCGCTGCAAGGGCAATGTATCCTTTCCCGGCCGTCATTTCCTTGCCGAACCCTGCCGAAGGGGCAGAGGTCGCGAGATAGGCTCCGGCGATGCCGCACAGCAGACCAGCTATCAGGATTGCCGAAAAGCGCAGTCTGACGACCGAGATACCGGCTGTGTCTACAGCCGCCGGGTTTTCTCCCACGGCGCGCAGGCGCAGGCCGAACCGCGACCGATAGAGAACCCACCAGCTGATCGGCACCGCTGCAAATGCAACATAGGCAAGTATGGTCTGTCCTGAGATCAGGTTTGCATAGAGCGGGCCAAGGACAGGCACGTTGGCCAAAGCATCCGCGCCAGGCAGCGTTATGCCTTCGAAGCGGGCGCTGTTATCGAGCGCAGGGGTTCGACCACCCAATCCAAACCACGTCTGGCCCACAAGAACCGTTAATCCCGACGCAAGAAAATTGAT
>JBATMT010000624.1:0-4550 GCA_049289975.1 Paracoccaceae bacterium
CTTCTATGATATCGAGGGGATCTATGACATTTCCCAAAGATTTCGACATCTTTTTGCCCTTGGCGTCGCGGACCAGTCCATGCAGGTAGACCTCGTGGAATGGCACTTCGTTCACGACGGCCAACTGCATCATCATCATCCGCGCTACCCAAAAGAACAGGATGTCCTGCCCAGTCACAAGCACTGACGTCGGAAAATAGCGCTTCAGTTCCGGCGTCTGTTCCGGCCAGCCGAGTGTTCCAATCGGCCAGAGGCCTGACGAAAACCACGTGTCTAATACATCGGGATCGCGCCAGACAGGATAGACCAGATGCGTCGGATCGTCCGAAACCGCGTATTCGGCAAGACTGGCCGCCAACAAATGAATTGCGGCTTGCTTGTCGGCAACTTCAACAATGCGCGCCGCATTCAGCGGCTGTGGGAGCGAGGCGATGTCGGCATGGAACGCCGCTGTCAGGTCGGCAAGGTTAGCGGCACAATGATGTACATCTCCGTCATGGACGATTTCTGCATCCACCAGCAGCGAGCCGATATCGACCTCGTCCAGATCGCCGGAGGGGCCGAAGGCCTCGTCCGTTGAAATGTTCAGGCCATACCAAACCGGTATCTGGTGTCCCCACCAAAGCTGGCGCGATATGCACCACGGCTCGATATTCTCCAGCCAGTGATAATAGGTCTTTTCGCCCGACTCGGGCATGATCTTCACAGTGCCGTTGCGCACGGCTTCCAGCGCCGGGCCGACAATCCGGGCGGTGTCCACGAACCACTGGTCGGTCAGCATCGGCTCGATGACGACCTTTGAACGGTCGCCAAACGGCTGCATGATCGGCTTGTCCTCGACGTAGGGCACTCGCTCCAGATGCTCAGCGCCGGTTTCCTTGTCGATCGACTTTTGTAAAACCGTCACCGCCAGACCTTCGGCGTTGATCTGTTCGACCACGCGCTTGCGGGCCTCGTAGCGATCCAGCCCGCGCAGGTCGTCCGGCACGAGGTTGAGTACATCTACTTCGGCCTCTAACAGGTTCACCGGTTGCTCTACGAAGCCCGCGGTGGCATAGCCCTTGCGGATCAACCACGCCCTCGACGCCGCTTGCGCAATCGCGGCCGCCTCGGGATAGGGAGCGCCGTCCGACCGCATCGCGGCCTTGGTATCCATCAAGCGATAACAGGGGATACCGGCGCGCTTTGCCACACCGTAGTCGTTGAAATCATGCGCGCCAGTAATCTTCACCGCGCCCGAACCAAATGTGGGATCGGGATACTCGTCGGTAATGATAGGGATCAGGCGGCGATGCTCCTTTGGCCCGACCGGAATTTCACAGAGTTTCCCAACAATTGGCGCATAACGCTCATCCGACGGATGAACTGCAACTGCGCCGTCGCCCAGCATGGTTTCAGGCCGTGTCGTCGCAATGGAGATGTAGTCGCGCGTCTCGCGCAAGGTCACGTTCCCGTCCCCATCCCTCTCGACATATTCATAGGTCTGGCCCCCTGCGAGCGGATATTTGAAGTGCCACATGTGGCCCTGAACCTCGGTCTGCTCGACTTCAAGGTCAGATATCGCAGTTTCGAAATGAGGGTCCCAGTTTACCAGCCTTTTCCCCCGATAAATGTAGCCTTTGTGATAGAGGTCAACAAAGACCTTGATCACCGCATCGTGGAAATTTCCCCCTTCGCCAGCGGGCGCGTTGGGTGCGCCTGACATAGTGAAAGCCTCACGGTCCCAATCGCACGAGGCACCAAGCCGCTGTAGCTGGCCAATGATCGTGCCGCGGGACTTTTGCTTCTGCTCCCAGACCTTCAGCGTAAACGCCTCGCGGCCCATCTCGCGGCGCGACGCGTTGCCTTCCTTGGCCATCTCGCGTTCTGTCACCATCTGTGTGGCTATACCGGCATGATCGGTGCCCGGCTGCCAGAGCGTGTCGAACCCACGCATCCGGTGCCATCGGACCAATATGTCTTGCAGGGTGTTGTTGAACGCATGCCCCATGTGGAGCGATCCCGTGACGTTTGGTGGCGGGATCATGATGCAGAACGTCTCGGGACGCGAGGCATTGGCGCCAGCGCGGAAGGCCTTACTTTGGATCCATACCTTAGAAAGCCGGGCCTCTGACTCGGCAGCATTGAAGTTCTTTTCCATCGGCATCGCAGTCATCCCTTGGTTTGGTCCCCCATTAGCGGTTCGGGTCCAAAAGGCCAAGGGATGACTGGTCGCCTACAGGTGGCCAAATGCGCTCATTTCGGCCCGACAATGGCGAAATGCGCGCCTTGCGGGTCGTGCGCCACTGTGATCCAAGCCCCGCCCGGAACTTCTGACGGTCCGTGGACAATTGCCCCGCCACCTGCCTTGATCCGCTCGATGGCCGCATCGACGCCCTCAGTAGCGAAATAGGGCAGCCAGCAGGGCATCGGCGCGTTGCCTTGGCCCATCATTCCGCCGATATCCTTGCCGTCGTGCGAGAAAAGTTGGTACGTGCCCATAGGTCCCATATCCATGGCAGTGCTGGCCATCCAGCCAAAGAGTTTGCTGTAGAACTCTAGACCTGCCTTGGGATCGGGAGACATCAACTCGTGCCAGTTGCCGTGACCTCTTTTCATTTGGTCAAACGCCTGACTGTCTCCACCTTCACCCTTAAGAATGCAGAACATCGCACCTTGTGGATCGCTGAGTGCTGCAAAGCGACCGACCTGAGGAATGTCCATCGGCCCCGCACAAACCTTGCCGCCCGCCTCTTCAGCAGCCTTGGCGGATGCGTCGCAATCATCCACGGCGAAGTAAATTGTCCAATTGGCGGGAATGCCCGGCTGTGACGGTTTCATCATGCCCGCCACCATCACTTCGTCAGCACTAGCAACCTGGTAATCGAACCCAGCCATGCCACTGTCGGCCACCGACCAGCCCAGAACCTTGGAATAGAAGCTTTGCGCGGCTGCAAAGTCCGTCGTGGTCAGTTCGTACCAGACGGGAGTTCCCTGTTTGCTCATTTGTCGTCCTCCGAAGTGTAGATCGTTGAAAAACCTCCAAAAATCATTCGCGCGCCGTCGAACGGCATCGGCCCTAGCCGGTCCATGGTTAGGTCCGACATCATCACCTGCATCGCTGCATCGCGGGTAGCCTTGTCTGGCCAGGTGATCCAACTGAACACGATCACTTCGCCTGTCTTTGCCTGAACGGCGCGGTAAAAATCAGTGATCTTGCCGTTTGGGACGTCGTCGCCCCAGTTTTCGACCGAGTTAATCGCCCCCAATCCTTTGAACAGAGCCCAGGCTTTCCACGTGAAGTCGAGGTATTTCGCCTTATCGCCGTCGGCAACCGCAGTCACGAAACCATCAACGTAACTCATAGCACTCTCTCCTTGAGTCGGCTTGTTTTTCGAAGGCTGACTTGATAGGTTATAAAAAACAACTAGAAGTTTTTATAAATGACAAAAGCGAGCAGCAGTCCGCGCAAACAATACAACGAGGGCTGCATTGCCGCCCATGCGCTCGACTTTCTCGGTGATCGGTGGGCACTTCTCGTCATTCGCGAACTTCTGCTTGGCCCTAAACGATTTTCCCTCATCCGCAGCGGATTGCCGGGCATCAGCGCCAATATACTGACCCAGCGACTTAAAGAACTTGAGACCAGCGGCCTGATTGTTCATCAACTTCTGCCGCCACCTGCCAGCGTGCAGATCTATGCGCTGACAATACTTGGGCATCAGGTCCGCCCTGTCATAGGCGCCTTATGCCGCTTCGGGGCTCAGTTGCCCGGTCATGACCCTCTCCTCCACATCAGCCCGACCGCACTTATGCTGTCGATGACTGAGATGTTTGTGCCCTGTGGGGCAAAAGAGGTCTCGATTGCCTTCAATCTTGGTGCGGAGCAATTCCTAGCGACAGCCAATGCGTCAGGTTTCGCCCCGGTTCGGACGCACGCGCCAACCGCGCAACTGAACTTCTCTGGAAAAGCGAATGACTTGGCCGCAACGATATACGGCCCGCGCCCGCTCTCGCGGTCCGTGGCTGATGGAATCATCACATTTCATGGGGATCTCGAAATTGGCCAGGCGTTTGTCGACCTCTTCAGCCTCAAACATCGCGCTCTAGATGGTCTTGATTACTTGGAAGCAACCGTATCTCACGCCCCTTAAACGGCCCGATCTATCTTGGTCGAAAGATGGATCAAGCTTTCCGAAGACTTTACGCCGGTCATCTCGCCGATCTGGTCAAGTACCCCATCCAGAACAGCCGTCGACGGTGCCGACACCTGCAACAACAGATCGACCCTTCCAGAGGTCGTATGAACCCGTTCAACCTCGGGAATGGCCTTCAATCGCGTCAGGATGTTGGCTTGCGCCCGTGGTTCGATATTCAGCAAGACAGTCGCGCGAATCCGCCCTTGCCGAGCCGCTTCGCCAAGCTTCACAGTATATCCGGCAATCACGCCAGTTGTTTCTAGCCGCTCGAGCCTTGCCTGAACAGTAGATCGAGCTACCTTCAGTCGACGAGCCAGTGTGGCCACTGAAATTCGTGCATCGGCCCCTAGAAGCGCCAACATAGTCCTGTCG
>JBATMT010000625.1:0-1738 GCA_049289975.1 Paracoccaceae bacterium
CATTCGGCGCCCCCGGAAAGATGTCGGCAGGAAGAATGTTGATCCGAGGTTGGCCAAGACGACTGGCTGCATAGATGCTGACGGGAGCTTCGTAAATTTCGCGTGGCCTTCCGAACTGCACAAGTCTTCCTTGATCGAGCACCCCGACATGCGTTGCCATTGTCATCGCTTCGATTTGGTCGTGTGTGACATACAAGAGCGTCGCGCCAGAATTGGCCTGAATGCTTTTCAGCTCAATCCGCAGGTCAGCCCGTAGTTTCGCATCCAGCGAACTCAGTGGCTCGTCCATCAGATACACAGCAGGATTGCGTACCAATGCTCGGCCGATCGAGACACGCTGCATCTCGCCACCGGACAGCGCCGTCGCCTTGTTGTCGAGCTTGTGGGAGATCTGCAGGATCTCTGCGACTTGCCCGACCTTACGATCGATCTCCGCCTTGGGGGTCTTCAGCAGTGGCGACTTGAGCGGGAACTCCATGTTTTCGCGCACCGTCAAGTGCGGGTAGAGCGAGTATTGCTGGAAGACCATCGCCACATTCCGCTGGGCAGGCATCAGGCCGGCCATCGATTGGCCGCCGATGAAAACCTCGCCAGCATCTGGTCGGTCTAGGCCGGAGACTATACGCAAGACAGTCGTCTTTCCTGCGCCGGTCGGTCCAAGGAGAACGACAAACGATCCGTCGGGAACCTCCATCGACACATCGGCCAGAGCCATTTGGGTGCCAAAGGATTTGGAGACTTTCTGCAGCACGACTTCAGCCATTGCCTAGCACCCTCTGGTTGCCCTGCGAAAGCAAGGCCCGTCCGTTAGTCCCGTTAAACAGAGTGATGGATCGGTGATCAAAATTCAGACCTGTGGTCGTTCCGACAGAAACATGCCGATCCGATCCGATCCGCGCCTTAATCTGGCCGTTTGGTGTATCAAACGTGATAATCTGTGTCGTCCCAAGATATTCAGTTGCAATGACGTGGCCGCGATATGGGGCGGCGTCATCGAGATGGACATTCTCGGGGCGCACACCGAAGACGAGCGGCCCGCTCGCACCTGCCAGCATTTCCGGCACTCCAATCGTGGCTTCCGAGAGTTTGACTTGCCGTGTTCCGCTGCCAACCATTCCTTGGAAGGTCAGAAAGTTCATGGGGGGAGAGCCTATGAAATTTGCTACAAAGGTTGTTGCAGGCCAATCATAGATGTCCTGTGGCTTGCCGAACTGCTCGACTACCCCGTGATTCATGACTACCACCTTGTCGCCCATCTGCATTGCTTCGAGTTGGTCATGGGTGACGTAAACGGTAGTGGCGCGCATGCGGTCATGTAGGGCGCGCAACTCTTCGGCCATATGTTCGCGGAACTCCGCATCCAGCGCGCCCAAAGGCTCGTCCATCAGGAAACAGGCCGGGTTGCGTACTATTGCACGGCCAAGGGCAACGCGCTGACGGTCTCCGCCGGACAAGCCTCCAACTGGCCGGTCAAGGAGAGCTTGAATGCCGAGGATTGCCGCGACCTCATCCACCTTCTGCTTGACCTGGGCCTTTGGAAGTCCTTGGCTGACAAGAGGGTAGGAGATGTTCTTCCGAACATTCATGTGCGGATAGAGGGCGAACATCTGAAAGACGAAGGCGATATCACGCTGGGACGCTGGCTTCTGGCTTACCTCAACGCCATCAATGTAAATTTCACCTGATGTTGGAAGTTCCAGCCCTGCGATCATGCGCAAGGTTGTGGTCTTGCCACACC
>JBATMT010000626.1:0-2468 GCA_049289975.1 Paracoccaceae bacterium
GACCTGTTCATCTCGAAAGATCTGCAGACGTGGGAAATCGCTCAAGCTTCGATCAATGGCGGTGCGCCTTACTCGATCACTGCGACTGACGTGATCACTGGCAACCCGGCAAACCGCGCTTCGGGCTTCGCTGGTCTGACCTTCAAGCCGATCTACGCAACGTCGATCCGCTTCACCATCCTCAGCAGCAACGACGCCTACGGCTTCGCTGACGGCGCGCTGGCTGGTATTGGCCTCGCTCCGATCCCGGTTCCGGCAGCTGGTGCTCTGATGCTTGGCGGCCTCGGCGGTCTTGCAGCGCTCCGTCGCCGCAAGAAAGCAGCCTGATCTGCCTTACAGAACGCAAAAGGCCGGGCGAAAGCCCGGCCTTTTTGTTTTCCGACTGCTGGCCCGCCAGCAGATGTTCAGCTCAAGCCGGGTGATTGCTCACTCGTAGGCTTCGTAGCCATAGCCTGCGGACGTGTCGTTGTAGCGGCACTTGTTCAGCACCACGCCAAGAACATGGGTCAACTGCGCCAGTTCCTTCTCGCACACATCAATATTCTGCAAAGTCGTGCTTTCAGCCGCAGCCACAAGCAGCGCGCAATCGACGTTGCCTAAGAAGCCCACGTTGTCATCGCTTGCCAACATCGGCGACATGTCGAATATCGTCACATCCGGTCGCCACTTCGCTTCAATATCCGCTAGAACCACGCGGCTTTGCTCACTGTGCAGAAGTTCGGCGGGATGGCGGGCCGCACTGTTGTTCATCGCCACGATCAGATTTTCGCCACAGCGGACGGCAACGTCGCCAAATGGAACGTTTCCGGCCAGAACCTCGTGCATGGACTTTGCCGGGCGATAACCCAGCACCTTGTGCAGGGCAGGGCGCCGCAGGTCGAGATCAATCAGCAGGACCTTGAGGTCTTTCTGCCGCGCCAGACTGAGCGCCAGATTGAGCGATACCGTGGTTTTGCCACAGGCCGCATTCGGCGAGGTGACAGCCAGCCGCCGCCAGTTGCTTTCCTTCATCATCCGGATCGTGCGTGACCGCAGCATGTCATAGGGAGTGGCGTCCTTGCCACCCAGAAGAGCCGCAATACGAGCGTTACGGGCCTGCTGCGGGGTGATCGTGACCTCCGGCAGGTTAGACCAGGCTTCTGACGTCGGTGACTTTACGATACGCGGACCGCTGGCAATTTCTTCCACACCGATCTGGGCGTTCTTGCGGGCCAGACGGGCTTTTTCCAATGCGGCTTCGAGCTTTTCCATAACTGGACCCTATATTCTGTTCTGTCGATGTTCGCGAGAGACGGGCATCAGAAGCTGATACCCAACTTCGTCGCGATCCTGTTCAGGATCACATCAAGCGGCTGATAGAAGACATGTACTGCGTAGATGAGCGCGGGGATGCCAATAACGGCCACCAGCATCATCGCGATGAAGACCGAACGCCGACGCATCGTTTCGCTCGGCGTGCGCATGTAGGGGATCGTCACGATGGGCGTGATGCCAAAGGCCTTCACGATATCCTTCGGACGACGGACCGAGCGGTTCAGAAGTTCCATCAGCATGATGACCAGAACACCAAGTCCCATGCCACCGCCGATACCACCCAGACCAATAAGCGCGCGGTTCGGCGAAGTCGGGCTGGTGGGCGGCGAGGCAGCGTCCATCACCGTCATCTTCTCGCCCTTGGAGCGCGCTTCGATCTCGGCACCGGCCGCAGCCTGAGACTGTTTGGCGACGGCTGTGTTGTACTGCTGCTGAATGTTCAGATAGTCGCGGTTCAATGCGTCCAGTGCGACCTGGTTGGCAGGCGTCCGGTCAATCGAGTCCTGAAGGACCTTCATCTGCTCCATCAGCTGCTCACGCTGATCCGTGGCTGTCTTTATCTGGGAATCGAGTGCCGAGATTTGCAGATCAAACGGTGTTGCAGCCGGGGCATTTGCGCCCGCCGCCGCACCCGCCGCCTGATTCTGGGCTGCCACGATCTTCTCAAGGCTTGTGATCTGCTGTTTCAGCATCGCAATCTTGGGATTTTCCGGCGACAGAAGGGCAAGCGACTGGTTCAACTGGTCATTCAGCGCCGCCAACTGCTTTGCCTCGGGCGTAAGCTGGGCATTGGGCGCAATCGAGATCTGGCCGGTTGCCTTGTACATCGCGGTCAGGTTGGTTTTCTGGTCTTCCAGCTGCTTGATCTGCTGATCCAGCGTGTCAATCTTGCCCTGAAGGTTCGATTGCTGGGTCATGCGATAGGCAAGTGTCGAAGGAAGCGCGTCTTTATTCCTGTTCTGGAAGTCGAGCATCTTGGCGCTCATCTCATCCAGTTGTGCGCTGAGCCGCTTCACCTGCTGGTCAAAGAACTCGCTGGTGCCGGCCGCGTTGCCTTTGCGGATGTCGGCGTCGACGTTCAGGACAATGGTCACGAACTCGTTCACGACACCCGCAGCGGTCTTGCCGGTCTCGCCCTTGAAACTGATGGACAT
>JBATMT010000627.1:0-3039 GCA_049289975.1 Paracoccaceae bacterium
CCGACAAGGCGCGCGGCATCACCCGGAATCGCTCGTTCGGGGTGACGGACGGCGCATAGGCCACCGCCAGCAACCCGTCCGCGCTTTCCATGATCTCGCGCCCCGGATGGAATAGCTGCGAGAACACCATACAGCCCTCGGCATGGCAGGCTTCGGCCAGCCTCCGATAGCCCGCAATGCACTCGTCGCCTGTCGCCATCAACAGATGCGATGTATAGCGCGCTGTCTCATGCACGCCCGCGACCTGCGTCACGATCAACCCCGCCCCGCCCTTCGCCCGCGCCCGATGATAGGCAACCAGCGCATCATTCACCGTCCCGTCCGTCGGCAGGGTCGTGTCATGTCCGGTCGACATGATCCGGTTCTTCAGCGTGACACCGCGGATTGTCAGGGGCCGAAACAGATGGGGGAAACGCGTGTCAGCCATGATACCTCCGGGCGCAAAAGGCTATTGGCGGGATACGAAGGACCAAGTAAAATTTCAATGAATTTTTTTACTATTGCCAAAATATCGGAGCAAAAGCGATAGTGCCGCCCGGACCCGGAACCAAAGACAGTGCCTGAAACAGCCCCAGACCCCACAGCCCCCCTGATTGGCGCCCGCATCCGCGACCTGCGCAAGCGGCAGAAGCTGACGCTTGCCGATCTCGCCGCCGCGACCGACCTGTCAGTGGGCTACATCAGCCAGATCGAGCGCGACCTCGCCTTCCCGTCGATCACCGCGCTTGTCGGCATCGCCAAAAGCCTTGGCGTGACCGTGCAATGGTTCTTTGCCGGCAGCACGACCGAACCACCCGAGGAAAAGGGCTATGTCGTCCGCCGCGCCAACCGCATGCGGCTCAGCTATGACCAAGGCATCGTCGACGAACTCCTGACCCCGAAGATGAGCCCGCAGATCGAGATGATCCACACGCTCCTGCCGCCCGGTGCCGAAAGCTCCAAAAGCTACTCGCACGAAGGCGAAGAGGTCGGGCTTGTCCTCGAAGGTCAGGTGGATTTCTGGGTGGGAGAGCGTCATTTCACTCTGAACGCGGGCGACAGCATCTCTTACGCCTCGCGCGAGCCGCACCGCTACCGCAACACCGGTACGACCGCCGCCGTGGTTATCTGGGCCATATCTCCCCCCAGTTTCTGACCCCTGAATAGCAAGATGGCGGCACTTGCGCACCGCCATCCACACCCGTGTCATCGCCATGATCTACCTGAGATGGTTTCACTGGGCGACTGTAACCAAAGATAACTGCGGCCCTGACCTATCCTGCCGTGACGGCCTGCTCGGGCAGAGTGCCTTCACCCAGCCGGACGAAGAACTCGTGCCAATCAAGGCCATTTCTGACCGTGACACTCCTGACGGGCGTGGGCGGCAAAAGCTCAGGCATAACGTCGGCCCGAGACTCGAGTGGTTCGCTGTGACCCGTCTCGCCTCGGCCAAATCCGCGGACCGCGGACCCGACCGTCATCCTTGCATCTGCGCGTCTGCCTCGACAGGAGTGCTATCGGGCACGTCACCGTCAGGCTGCGGCAGCGGGTCAATGTCCTCACCCCTTTGCGGCAACGGAATTTCGCTCTGGACCTGATGGGTCTTGTGCTCCGGCTGGACTACGCCAGTCTTTTCGCGTTCGGCTCCCATAAGAAGGGCCCTCCATGACACCGACCAGAAATACCAATCAGATCAATGGTATATGGTCACTCAGACCCTCCAATACGACCCTTGGCCGGTTACAATCGGCTAACTCAGCCAAATGACAGGGCAATTACCTTGCCCCTTCACAACCGGCCGAAAGGTCATCATGCCACGTTTACCGAAACGTCATCGAAGCGTTACATGGGCGGCGTAGCGTCCCCGTCGTTTCCGGCAGCAGATGCAGGCCGGTCCAGCGCCGTGAAGGAGCCCGCCCGTGCTTGCCAAGTCCAGTCAGGTGGCTTTTTCCGCCAGCACGCCAGTCAAGACCGTGATCCCGGCGCTTCTGAACCAGTGCGCCCGCGGCTTCCACTTTCACCTGACCGAACTGATGGAGGCCGATGATCCGGCCGGGCCGCACAAAGCCCGCATTGCGCTCCGCCGTTTTCGGACTCTCCTCGCCGCCTTCCGCCCGCATATCGACTCCGACCTTGCCGAAAGGCTGCGCAAGCGCGCCCGCACCCATTTCCGCGCCATCGGCGTGATCCGCGACGCCGACGTGCTGGCCAGCCACGACACCAGTCACCCGCTCCTCCGGTCGCCCTCAGCCGAGCCGCAACGGCAGCGCAAACGCATCCGCAAGCAACTGGACCACGATCACGCCCACAAGCTCCGCGAGTTGGTCGAGGAAGCCTTCGCCGACAAATCCTGGCGCCGGACCGGAGCGCAGCACCGCACCTTCCTCAACCGCCCCATCGCCGATGTCGCCGCCACCGCACTGGACGAGGCATGGAACGACGTGCAGGCCCACGGCCCCGACCTGAATGCCATGTCCCCGCGCGAACGCCACGACCTGCGCAAGGACCTGAAGAATCTGCGCTACCTGACCGAAGCCTTCACCCCCTGCTGGCCCGGAGCCGACCCCGAACCCGCCCTGTCGCTTGTCCGCCAGTTACAAGACGAACTCGGCCTGCTGAACGATCTGGAAGTTGCACGCAAGGAGGGCGTCGCGAACCAAAGTGACGCCGTCAGGGCCACCAATCTTTCGCAAGCCGAAAACCTGCTGACCCAACTCCGCACCACCCCCCTGTGGTGGGCAGGCCGCGAACCACCCGCACCAGCAAAGCCGTAAGCAACCGCACTGCCGCCAACTGGGCAAGACGATCTGCCCTCGCCGCCACGGGTACAATGCTTCAGACATCTCGTCTGGCCAGCAATCTGGCACTACCCCAGTTGCCGAAATCCGCTTGGCGAAGCCTCCTGCCCCGTTATCACCGTGGCGACATCAGCTACAGAATTCACGAAGGCCGCTTTGCTGCCCCGAGTCACACACGACACCAACCTGCCCTGCGCAAATCACCAGATCCCTCCCCCGGAAGGGTGCGTTTTCGGAGAACAACGAGGAGGATGATGGTGGA
>JBATMT010000628.1:0-4835 GCA_049289975.1 Paracoccaceae bacterium
CAGCATAGGTCGCCCAGGCAATCGGACCCGGAGCGCCAGCATCGCCGATCACTTTCACGCTGCGGATGCCAGCATCCGCCCAATCCACCTGCCGCGCAACAAGCCCGTGATACAACCCATCGTTCGAGATCCGCGACGCCACCATCACCAGCCCGTCACAGCCAATCTGGCCCCGCGCATCGGTGTAGGAACAATTCGTCTCGATGCCATCTGGATGGATTGCCGCCAACCCGGTGTTCAGCGTGATCTTGACGCCCGCAGCCACCAGCCGCCGGTGAATCGCACCCTGCTCCAGAGTGTTCAGCGTCCAGTCCGACACATAGGCCGAGGTCGTGATCAACGTGACATCACAGCCCTTCTGAGCCAACAGTTCAGCCAGAACACCGCCCATGTAATAATGATCGTCGTCATAGACGACCACTTTGCCAGACGGCAGCCGCCCCTCCATGATGTCGTCCGGCGTAAAGACCGGCAGCGCGCCCGATGCCGGCACCGGCACGACGTGCTGGCGCGCCACACCATCGGTCCTCCAGCGCGACCCGGTGGCGATGCAGACATTCTCGAAGCCGAACTCAAGGATCTCCTCCACCCCAAGCTCCGATCCGATATAGGTCTCGACGTTCGCTCTCTGGCTCAGTTGGTACTGGCGGTAATCCACGACCCTGCCCCAGGCCGACAGCCCCGGCAACAGCCGCTCTCGCGTCACCCGTCCACCGATCACATCACGCGCTTCGGCCACCGCCACATCGTAGCCGCGCACCGAAAGCGCACGCGCTGCCTCCAGCCCCGCTGGGCCGGAACCGACCACCAGCACATTGCGGCTTTCCCCCTTGGCGTTCATCCTCTCCGGATGCCAGCCCTTGCGCCACTCCTCCATGAAGGTCGGGTTCTGCGTGCATCGGCTGATCGACATGGTCATGTCGCCGGTGACGCAGATATTGCAGCCAATGCATTCGCGGATGTCCTCAATCCGGCCTTCCTCGATCTTCTTTGGCAGGAACGGATCGGCGATGGACGGGCGCGCGCATCCGATGAAGTCGAGCGTTCCCGACCTGATCATGCGCACCATCACGTCTGGCGAAGTAAAGCGTCCCACACCCACGACCGGCCTGGACGACAACTCGCGGATACCGCGCACGAGCAGTTCCTGCGCGCCTTCATCCTTGAACCGAGACGGACCCGAGCAATCTTCCCATGCCCCGTGTGCCAGATCCCAAAGGTCCGGCAAGTCGCAATTCATCTCGACGAACTCGCGCACCTCGGCGTTGGAAAAGCCCATGGTGCCAATGGTCTCGTCAAGGCTCACGCGCAGCGTAAGGCCCATTGTATCGCCCACAGCGTCGCGCATGTCGGCAATGACTTCGCGCGCGAACCGCGAGCGGTTCTCAAGGCTGCCGCCATATTCGTCGCTGCGCATATTGGTGGCGCGGCTCAGGAAATGCTGGAAAATACCAAAGCCATGCGCGCCATAAAGACAGATCAGATCGAAGCCCGCAGTCCTTGATCGTTTCGCCGCATTCACGAACCAGCGGCGCAGGTTCTTGATGTCGGTCTTGTCCATCGCGCGGGCCTGCACCGGGTCATTGGTAAAGGTCCGGATCGGCCCAGCCGAGGGCGCCAAAGGGACTTCCTTGGTATAGAAGTTCGGGCCATTGATCCCCGAATATGCCAGTTGGATACCTGCAAGCGCACCTTTCGTCTTCATCTGTTCCGACATCTTGCGCAGCGCCGGAATGTCCTGATCTTCCCAGAGCCTCAACTCGATGAACGGCGTGATCTCTGACGTGTGGTGCATCTCGGTCTGTTCGGTGAAGATCACCCCCCAGCCGCCCTCAGCCTTGATGCCCCGCATCGCCGCCGCAGCCGACGGATCGCGATATCCGCCGCCATTGCAGTGCGGAACCTGATAAAAGCGGTTTTTCGCTACGAGCGGCCCAATCGCCATCGGCTCAAACAGAATGTCGTATCGCGGATCTCGCACGCTATGTCCCCGTCCCATGCCAATCATACCGCCCGGCGGTCATTTCACGTGAAGATGGCGAGCGGAATGCTTCGCGTAAATAATGGAAATCGGAAGCCTGAGTTAGGGTTGCACTAACTCGTCAGTGCGACTTGCCCATCAGAAGTCGCGGATCGTTCCGCTTTGCCTGATTTGCAGGCCCGGCACGGACTCTGTCGTGATCCGCTCGCGGCAATGGTCGATGAACGCCCGTATGGTAAGCGACGCCCGCGCGCCCTCTGTCGTCAGCAAGCCCATCCGCATCGACCGTACAGGCCCGGTCAGCGGTACGAACCGCAGTTTTCGCCCATCCGGGGCCCGGTTCGAACTTGGACGGATATTCGCAATCGAATAGCCAAAGCCATTCCCGACAAGGCTTTGCATCACTGACATGTCGCGCGTCCGCTCGGCGACCTGCGGCTTCACGCCAATCGTCGCAAAGAACGACAGGAAGTAGTCCGCGCTCATCGGCAGGTCGAGCAGCACCATCGGATAATCCGCCAGTTCCTTCGGCGAGACACTCTCCAGATGCGCCAACTCATGCGTATCACTCATGACCGCATAGGGTGGCAGACTGACGAGATCGACAAACTCCAGATCAGGCGGAATATTCAGATCATAGGTCAGCGCAATATCAAGGTTGGCATTCCGCAGCGCTTCGAACAATTCCGCCTGGTGGCTCTCGACTTGATGAAACTCTACCGCAGGATAGGCATCGCAAAACGTGCGCCGCAGATGCGGCACGACAATCTGCGCAAAGGTCAGCAGACAGCCCACATTCAGCGGTCCGCGCACCTGTCCGGTGATGTCATTTGCCAGTTCGTTCAGCCGGGAGGCTTCCGCCAGCACTCGCCGCGCCTGCTCCATGAACCGCTTGCCACCCTGGGTCAGCGACAACCCATGCGCATGCTTGCGCACGAACAGCGGCAACCCGAACTCCGCCTCAAGCTGAGAAATCGCCGCCGAGATGGACGGCGACGATACATTCACCTTCTCCGAGGCAAGCGCGATGGACCCGCACTCGCCAACGGCGACCAGATATTCTAGCTGGCGCAGCGAAAACCGCAAAGGCATTCCGAACCAGCTCCCATTTCAGATTAG
This sequence comes from Paracoccaceae bacterium, assembly GCA_049289975.1. Classification (GTDB taxonomy): domain Bacteria; phylum Pseudomonadota; class Alphaproteobacteria; order Rhodobacterales; family Rhodobacteraceae; genus TMP-24. The sequence continues at coordinate 3,101 of JBATMT010000628.1, forward strand.
ATAAAGGCTAACCCAAAGTCAGTATTTTATCCAGACGGTCTTAAGCGCAGAATATTTGTCAAACGAGTGGATCGACAGGTCACGCCCGAACCCGGATTGCTTGATGCCGCCAAAAGGTGTCATCGCTGACAGGGCATCAACTGTATTCACCGAAACTGTCCCTGCATTCAGCTGATCTGATAGCGACAGCGCCCGGGTCAAGTCGCGCGTCCAGACCGAGGCAGCAAGTCCGTAGACAGAGTCATTGGCCATTGCCACCGCTTCCTCTTCGTCCTGGAAAGTCTGGATCGACAGGACCGGCCCGAAGATTTCCTCCCGCACGATCCGCGCCTCTGGACGCGCGCCCAAGAAGATCGTCGGCTGCACGAAAGCGTCCGACCCGTTCAGGCTGACCCGCTCGCCGCCGCACACCAGCCTTGCCTCGCGCTTGCCTGCCTCGACAAAGCTCATCACCGTATCGGTGTGCGCCCTGTCGACCATCGACCCCAGCGTCGAGGCTGGATCGAGCGGATCGCCCGGCACAATCTCCCGCGCCCGCGTCTCCATCCGCGCCACCATTTCGTCGGCCACATCAGCATGGACCAGCATCCGGCTGTTAGCCGAACAGACCTCGCCTTGATTGAAGAAGATGCCAAACGCCGCCATGTCCGCTGCCTTGTCCAGATCGGCGTCGGCAAAGATCAGGTTCGGGCTCTTGCCTCCGGTCTCAAGCCAGACCTGCTTCATGTTGCTCTCGCCGGCATAGCGCTGGAACATCTTGCCAACTGCGGTTGACCCGGTGAACACCAGACAGTCCACATCCGGGTGCCGACCAAGCGCCTGCCCGGCATCCTGCCCATATCCCGGCACCACATTCAGCACGCCATCGGGCAGCCCGGCCTCCGCCGCAAGTTCCGCCAATCGCAGAGCCGACAGAGGCGACTGCTCAGCCGGTTTCAGCACTACCGAATTGCCCATCGCCAAAGCCGGTGCCAGCTTCCACGTCGCCATATCCAGCGGGAAGTTCCACGGCACCACTGCACCGATGACGCCCAGCGGAACACGCCTGACCATCGCCAGATCACGCCCGCCCGTCGGGGCAATCTCGTCATAAATCTTGTCGATCGCCTCGGCATGCCACTGGAAGAAATAGGCCGACCCCGGCGCATCCACCGTCGATGAGTCCTTGATCAGCTTGCCCATGTCGAGCGTATCCAGAAGTGCCAGTTCCGGCACATTCTCACGGATCAGAACCGCCAGCTTCAGGAGCACGTCCTTGCGTTCGCCGGGGGTTTTCTTCGACCACCGCCCATCCTCGAACGCCCGCCGCGCCACCTTGACCGCGCGGTCGATATCGTCTGCACCGCCACGTGCCACATCGGTGATAACGGCACCTGTCGCGGGGTTGATCGTCTCGAACCGCGCCCCGCTCAGCGATGGCACAAATGCCCCGTCGATCCAGCACTGATTGCGAAACCTCAGCGCAGCCGCCCGCGCTTTCCACTCGGCGTGGGTGAACATTCCCGTCTCCTGATCGCTGTCTGATAGCTTATTCGTCGCCCGGCACACCGTAAGACGGGGCTTGCGTGGGGTCATTTGCGCGCTGGACATAGGCCATCATCTGCGGGCGATAGACCTCCCACGCGCGCCCGACTGCATCGATGGGGCAGCCATCATCGATCCAGTCGCACCTGAGATCGGCCACCGGCCACGAAAGCTTGTCCGCCATCTTCATCCCGGCAGAATGCACCGGCCC
>JBATMT010000629.1:0-11685 GCA_049289975.1 Paracoccaceae bacterium
CAGATAGCTGGGCTTGGGTTCCGTATTCCGTAGGGATTTTTGCAAAAATTCAGATCCGTCACGAACTGACGCGAACCGGCTCGAACGTGCTTTCAGCAGGCGCCTCTGCGACCTCTCCATCGCGCTGCAATGGGAAGTCGAGCCGCACCAGCGTACCGTTGTCCGAATGCATCTGGATGGTTCCGCCTAGCTGGTTGGCAAACTGCCGGGCGATCTGAAGACCAAGGCTCTGGCTTGACGCAATGTCGTAGCCATCGGGCAGGCCCACGCCATCGTCACGGACCTCTAGTACGGCGCGGTCATCGCCCGCCAGTTTCAGGCTGATGTCGATCGAAAGGTTGCCACCCCCCGCCAGCCCATGCTCGATCGCATTAGACAGGCATTCGGTGCAGATCAACGCCAGCGGCACCGACTGGTCCGACGTGATCGGCACCGGGTCGGCATCGATCCGGTACGTGACCCGATCCTGAACGCCCGAGGCATGCAGCACCTCTTCGACCATGCCACGCAGAAACTGGCCGAAGTCGACCTGCTGGCGTTGCGGATCATGCAGGCTGCGCTGAATCCGCGCCACGCTGTTAACCCGTGTCGATGCAAGTTCCAGTGCGGCACTCGCGGCGGGGTCTTTCACTGTGCGCTGCTGCAACTTCAGAAGCGACGAGATTACCTGAAGGTTGTTCGACACCCGATGCTGAAGTTCGTGGAACATCAGTGTCCGGGCGGTTGCCAGTTCTTCAGATTTCCGCTTCTCGCCCGCCAGTGTGGACAGCGCCAGCTTCAGGACATGCAACAGAACCAGGTTGGTCCCCACGATCAGGATGTAGAACAGCATTGCCAGTCCGCTCGCACTGTTCAGTTCGAGGGAGTTTCGGGGATCAACGAAGAAGTACCACGCAGAAATGCCGCACAACGTGGCAAGGATGACTGCCGCTGTGGTGTCGAGCAGGAAGCCCGTCACCACAATCATCGGCAGGAAGGTCAGGAAGGGGAAGCCGGGAGGCAGGTACGGGTCAATAACGGCTCTGAGGCCAAGCGACAGGGCAAATGACGCGCCCACGAACACCGTCCGATAAAGCGGAGAACGTCGGTGGGCGCTCCATCTATGTAGTTTGGTCAGCATCGTTCGCGCAGATTCCTGTGACTAGAGCAACGGCCAAGCGCACCTGCGCTCCGGTTCAAATCACTCGTACAGACACACTCCGGCAGGCGTCGGCGCGCCCCGCGCTCTGGCTCAGGCGTCAGGCCCGATCACACCCTTGCGCAAGACGATGCAGCCATAAAAGCGGCGCTCTCCTGATACGATCACCGCGTAAGATGATTTTGCCAATTCGTAAAAAGCGAACCTTTCAACCCCCACCAGTGGCCTTGGACGGCCTTCGGCTTTATCAATTTCAACCTGAACCTCGCGCTGCACTTCAGGAAGCTCGGCTGGCATGCCCACGACTTCCATCCGCATCGCGAAGTCATCGACAAATGTGTCGAGCGGCAAGACTGACAAGATTGCCTGCACCGCTTCGGCGGTGGTGAGGTTGCTCATCATCAGCGGCCGCCCAAGGACCGTGCTTTTTGCCACCGACGTGGCCGGAAAGTTCGTATCGGCAATCACGATCGTGTCGCCGTGGCCCATCGCCATGAGCGTGTGCAAGACATCGGCGTTCAGCCGTGGGTCCAGTCCCTTGAGCATCTATCGTTCCCCGAAATGAGTTTTGACCGCATCGGCCAGCACCAGCCCCAGAACCCGGTGCGTAGCGGTGTCATAGTGAATGCCGTCGACCCCGGACACACGGATATGCGCGCCCGCGTCCACGAAAGGCACTTTGGCCCGCGCCGCAACCTCTGCGATGCGCGACGCGAGCAACTGCGATTTGGCCTCGCCGCCCTCGAATATCTCGGCAAGGCAGCCCACCTCGAGAATCGGCGGCGGCGCAACCAGCATCACCTCGGGAGCGCGGCCCTGCGGACCCGCCGACGAAGCACGCACCTCGGCGATCAGCTTTTCCAGCGACAGGGCAATGTCGGTCGCATTGACCGAGAAACGGCCTTTCAAGTCATTGGTCCCGATCATGACAAGCACAACGTCAATCGGGCGGTGTGTTTCCAGAAGTGCCGGAAGAACCCGCAGACCATTGCGGTGAGGGCCTTCGACCGGGTCGTCATGGACGGTTGTGCGACCCGGATGGCCCTCTTCGATCACGTCCCAACCGGGAAGCGCCGCTGCAACCAGACCGGGCCAACGCTCCGCCCGACCAAACCGCTCCATATCGCCAAGCGCGGCCATCGGCGCGGTGCCGTGCGTGTTGCTATCCCCAAAGCAAAGCAGCACTTTTGTCATGAAGAGGTCCCTTTCCCCTTCAGAGCTAACCGGGTTTCGATGATCCAACAAGGTTGATCAGACGTCCGCCAGACAACCAGCGGAACTATTGCAATACTCACTCAAGGTTGCTGCGCCGCGCCCGCATAGTTTCGGGCATGACGCCCAACTTCTTGCGCAGGTCAAGTGCCATGACCTCGAACAACAGGAACAGCGCGCCCTCGTAGAGCGAGCCCATCGACAGCGCGTGGGCCACATCGCCGTCGCCATTCTTGCCGTCATCGAAGGCAGGCGCGGGGATCGTCAGGACATGGCTCGCCTGCGCCTGAGCTACCGCGCCAAGTGCCGAGGTCAGCAACACCGTGTCCGCCCCAGCCTTCAGCGCCATCCCCATGAGCAGCGTGACCGAAGGATAATCGCCGCCGCCAGCAGAACAGATCAGCATGTCGCCCTGCCCGACCGGCGGCTCGGCCATGTCGCCGTGCATGGAGACACGGAGGCCCAACTGATGCAGACGCATCGCAAAGGCCATCAGTTGCACCCTTTCCCGCCCCGCGCTGTGCAGGACGATCCGCCCTGCATCGGCGATCCGGTCAGTGATCTCGGCCACCACCGCCAGATCGAAGCCGTCAGTCACATCCTGCAATTCGGATAGGGCCTTGTGGAACGGGTTCATCTTGTTCCCTCTGATGGAAAGCCGAAGTGTCGGCCTTTGTCCCTGACCTCGCAAGCTGCGCGGGAACTGTTCGGCAGATTGCCGCCGCCGCCGTCTCCCCCACGGACGCGTTCCCGATCAGAAGCCCGGTTAGGTCATAGTGCTTGACTTTCTGTCGCAAAAGCCCCATGTGCCCTCCAGACCCTCGGCCCGCTGCCGCGTGAGCAGCCGTATCGCCATGCGATGCAGAGGCCGGGTCTAACCGGTTCCCACGTCACGCACGGGTCCAGTGGTCAGCGTCTGGCCACGCCCCGCTCGTCTCCGGCCCGCTCTCGCGGCGTCCGGCCATATTCTTTGGTGCGCGATACTGTGCGCCACACATCAGGACTATATCTTGAACACTTTTGCATCTTTGGGCATCTCGGCCCGCGTCGTCGAAAATCTCGACGCCATCGGCCTGACGGTCCCCACCCCGATCCAGCGTGACGCGATCCCGCAAGTCATTGCTGGCCGCGATCTCATGGGCCTTGCCCAGACCGGCACCGGCAAGACGGCGGCCTTCGGCCTGCCGATCCTGACCCGTCTGCTGGAACTCGGCCGTCGCCCGAACCCCAAGTCGGTCCGCGCGCTGATCCTGGCGCCGACCCGTGAACTGGCCACTCAGATCACCGAAAACATCCAGTCTTTCGCCCGCGAAACCCCGGTCCGCACCTTCCGCGTCGTCGGTGGCGCCTCGATCAACGCGCAGTCTGATCGTCTGTCGCGCGGTGTCGACATCCTCGTCGCCACCCCCGGCCGCCTGATCGACCTGCTGGAGCGCCGCGCGCTGACGTTGCAGGAAGTACGCTGGCTTGTCCTCGACGAGGCTGACCAGATGCTTGACATCGGCTTCATCCATGCGCTGCGCCAGATCGCGAAGCTTCTGCCGCGCGAACGCCAGACCATGCTCTTTTCGGCAACCATGCCGAAACTGATCGAGGAACTGGCCCAGACCTATCTGACCGACCCGGTTCGCGTACAGGTCTCTGCCCCCGGCAAACCCGCCGACCGCATTGATCAAGGCGTGCACTTCGTCAATCAGGGCGACAAGGCCAAGTTGCTCGCCGACTATGTCCGCAAGCATCCGGGTGAACTGGCGCTGGTTTTCAACCGCACCAAGCACGGCTCCGACAAACTGGCCCGCGTCCTCGAGGGCTGGGGCTTCAAAGTCGGCGCCATCCACGGCAACAAGAGCCAGGGCCAACGCGAGCGTGCGCTTCAGGCGTTCCGTTCGGGCGAACTGGAAGTGCTGGTCGCGACCGACGTGGCCGCGCGCGGCATCGACATTCCCGACGTGCGCCATGTCTACAACTACGATCTTCCGAACGTGCCGGAAAACTACGTCCACCGCATCGGCCGCACCGCGCGTGCCGGTCGTGATGGCCGCGCCGTCGCCTTCTGTGCACCACTCGAAATGGCCGAACTGCGCGGCATCGAGAAAGCAATGAAGGCTGACATTCCGGTCATCGGCGGCGAGGTTCCGTTCGAGGCCGAAAAGATCCGTGCCCGCAACGCCCGTGAAGGCGTACGCCCCGCCAAGCCGCAACAACAGCAGCGCGGCAAGCCACAGGGCAAACCCGCACAAGCAGGCAAACCGGCACACGCTGGCAAGCCCGCTCACGCCGGGAAGCCGCGTCAGGCCGCCAATGAAGGCGCCCGCCCGCCGCACCGCGTCTCTCGCAGGCCCAAGAGCGACCGCGCAGCGTAAGCCTGCCAAAAGCAAAGGGCGATCCTGTTAGGCAGGATCGCCCTTTTGCCATGTGACCCGCCCGCTGAGGCGGTCAGGTCGCCTCTTCTTCCAGATGCAGCTTCATGTCGATCAGCACCCGCTGGATCGCAAGCGTCTCTGTCAGAAGCCGCTTTGCCTCGTTGATCGAGATCTTCCCATCCTCGATCGAGGAATTATACTCCCCCATCAGCATGGCGAACCGCTGGCTCAAGGCAACGACATCGGCGTTGACCCCGCCCTTGCCGGTATTCTTCTTCTCGACATTATGCGACAGGGTGATCCCGCGCAGATCGGCCAGCGCCGCCGTCACATGCGGAAAACGCGCTGCTGATTCCAGCGCTGCCACCACGTCGATCGGCATGAAACGATCGGCATGTTCGCTATCATCCGAGTAATAGCGCCCGAGCGTTGCCTTCGATTTGCCCGACAGGCGCGCGGCAGCTTCGATGCCGACATCCTTCACAAGGGCTTCCGAATGGCGCTTCAGATAGTTGCCGTGCGACATGGGCACAATTCCTTGCTTCATCCCCGGCACAAGTCAGGCGGGGAAACACTTAACAGCTTTCCCATTAATAGCAGCTTGGTAGTTTGTCATTTGGAAAGCGTTCCCGTGTTTTTGGAACGACAACGATTGACCGATATCGGTTAGGTTTGGAATTAGAAGGCGACAATTCTGCTACGATGCCCGCCGCAGCGTAACAGAGGAGATCGCCCGGAGTGGTAGATGTTCTTTAGTTCTACCGGTCCTGCCCCCTCTGGTTTGGGGAAGGGAGGGCCGGTTTTTTGCGGTTCCCAGCGATGCGCGCCAAATCTATTGCGGCCTGATTGAACCGACGGTATCTGGCGCCATGGCCAAGCTCTATTTCCATTTCTCGACGATGAATGCCGGCAAGTCGACCTTGCTGTTGCAGGCGTCTTACAACTACCGCGAACGCGGCATGGCGGCCTATCTTTTGACCGCCCGGCTCGACAGTCGTGCGGGTGTCGGTCGCATCGCCAGCCGCATCGGCATCGCCGACGAGGCTGATCTTTTCGATGCCGAGACGGACCTCTATGCAGTCTGCACCGCGCGCCTGTCGCAAGGCCCCGTCGCCTGCATCTTCCTTGACGAGGCGCAGTTTCTCAGCCGTGCGCAGGTCTGGCAGCTGGCGCGCGTCGTTGATGACCTGAATGTGCCGGTCATGTGCTATGGTCTGCGCGTCGACTTCCGGGGCGATCTGTTCCCCGGTTCGGCAGCGCTTCTGGCGCTCGCCGATGAAATGCGCGAAGTCCGCACCATCTGCCATTGCGGCAAGAAAGCCACGATGGTCGTCCGCCGTGGCCCTGACGGCAAGGCGCTGCGCGACGGCGCACAAGTCCAGATCGGTGGCAATGAGGCCTATATCTCGCTCTGTCGCCGCCATTGGCGCGAAGAGATCGGCGATCTCGCACCCGCTGACCATTGATCCAGTAGAGGCGCCTTGCGGCGCCATGCCCCTTGTCTCGCCTTTCGGAGCCGAAAGGCTCGGGCTGCCTCCGGCGGGAGTATTTGCAGTCAGAAAATGATGAAGGTTGTCGCCCGCATCTTTCGACCCGAAATACCCCGCGGGGGTGCGGGGGACGCGAAGCCCTTCGCTTTGGGTCTGACCCGGTCAGAAGAGCCGTCCGCCAATCGGCACATCGTGCCCTGGACCGATCAGCACCACCTCGCCGTCCGCATCCGGCACCCCAAGCGTCAGCACCTCGGATTTCATCGGACCGATCTGGCGCGGCGGGAAATTGACCACGGCCAGCACCTGACGGCCGACCAGTTCCTCGGGCGTGTAGTGTTTGGTGATCTGCGCCGAAGATTTCTTCTCGCCAATGTCAGGCCCGAAATCGATCCACAGCTTGATCGCCGGTTTGCGCGCCTCGGGGAACGGTTCTGCGCGGGTGATACGGCCGACACGGATGTCGACCTTCATGAAGTCATCGAAACTGATGGTCATTTGCCCAATTCCCGGCCGCGCTCGGCAGCCGCATGAACCGCCTCCTTCAGAAGTGCCGGAAAGCCGCGGCCTTCGTCCATCAACACCTTGAGCGCCGCGGCCGTGGTCCCACCCGGCGAGGTCACGTTGACACGGAGTTGCCCCGGATCTTCCGATGCTGCCTCTGCCAGCGCACCAGCGCCACCGACCGTCGCCTTGGCCAGCCGCATCGCGAGGTCTGGCGACAGTCCTTCGGCCACGCCCGCCGCCGCCATCGTCTCGATCAGGTGGAACACATAGGCCGGACCCGAGCCGGACACCGCCGTAACGGCATCCATCTGATGCTCACCTTCCAGCCGCACAACCTGCCCCACGGCAGACAACAGGTCTTCCGCCAGATCAAGGTCAGCCGCCGTGGCATGGGCATTTCCGGTGATCGCCGTGATACCGCGGCCAATTGCGGCGGGCGTGTTGGGCATGGCCCGCACCAAAGGCGTCCGCGCGCCAAGAATATCCTCGTAGGTGGCGATGGTCGTGCCCGCTGCCACTGTCAGAAACAGGGTCGTGCCGCCACCCATCGCCGCCAGTTGCGGCAGCGCCGCGCCCATCATCTGCGGCTTGACCGCGATCAGCACGATGGCAGGCGTATCGGGTAACGCTTCGTTCAGATGCACACCCTGCGTCTTCAGCCAGTCCGACGGATTGGGATCAAGCACCCAGACCGAAGTGGCAGGCATTCCGCGTTTCAGCCAGCCTTCCAGCATGGCCGACCCCATCTTGCCGCACCCCAGAAGCACCAGCCCGCGCTTGCGCAGATCATCGTTCGACATCAATCCCTCCGTCATTCGCGCCAGACATTAGCGACTGGCGCGGCGAGGGACAGGGGTCAGGCGCGCCCGTAAGCCTCGGCGATGGCCACGTCGAGCGCCTTTTCGGGGCTGTCATCCCCCCACGAGACAAGCTGGAACGCCGGATAGAAACGCTCGGCCGCCAGAACGGCTTGCGAGATCATCCGGTCGATCTGTTCCGGCCCGGCGATCTGGTTGCCTGACAACACCAGCCCATAGCGCCAGACCATCAGCCGTTGCTCGGTCCAGAAGGTGAAAGCACCCGTCCAGACCAGATCATTGGCCTTGTTGATCACCTCGTAGAGGTTCGGCAGTTTCTCGGCTGGTGGGTCCAGTTCGAACGTGCAGATCAGCCGCAGCGTCTCGTCATGTGACGACCAGGCGAGCGTCAGCGAATAGGTCCGCCACTGGCCTTCGACCGCCATGGCGATCTGGTCGTCGGTGACACGGTCAAAATCCCACTCATGGTGCTCTGCCAGCGTCTCGACGATATCAATCGGATGCAGATCCTCGGTGTTGAGGAAGCTTTCGGAAAGCGACATGCCCGGCCTCTTTTTCTTTGCCTCAAGTGGGTCACGACCCACTAGGGTTGGGTGAGCCAACAAGGGTAGGCGGTTGCCTGCCACCACCCTTACTAAATATGGTGGGTGCAAAGCCGGGGGCTGTAAAGAAGTATTTTTGTGAAAGTTTCAGGACGCGCGGGTTGACCCCGCACGGCTGCTCAACACACAGGCAGCTTATCCACAGAATCGCGAGATGGTCGGGCCGAAAGCCGCCCTCTGCCGGGTCTCAGGCCTTCTTCTTGGCCTCCAGAGCCTCGATCCGCGCCTTCAGCGCTTCGTTCTCTTCGCGCGCCTTCTGCGCCATCGCGCGGACTGCGTCGAATTCTTCGCGGGTCACAAAATCGCGATCAGCCAGCCAACGGTCGACGAAACCCTTCATCGCCGTTTCCGCTTCGGTCTTGGCGCCTTGTGCGACGCCCATCGCGTTGGTCATCAGTTTCGACATATCGTCGAAGAACTTGTTCGGGCCCGACATCGGCGCCTCCTTCAGGCTGGATCACTTCCACCCTATATGCGGACCGTCGCCTGAAACCTCAAGGCCCGCGTTGCCGCAGCCTGCCCCCGGTTGACATGCGCCGCCCCTCGCGGTCTTTGGGCCGCAAAGAAAGGTCCCGTCCATGCAGGCTGTCATCTCGTTTCCCGATATCTCGAACGAGATCTTCTCGATCACGCTTTTCGGGCGCGACTTCGCCCTGCGCTGGTATGCGGTCGCCTATCTGGCGGGTCTCGTCCTTGGCTGGCGGATCATCACCGGCCTGATGTCCCGACCGGCTCTGTGGCCCGCCGACCGCGCGCCGATGGAGCCCAAACGCACAGAAGACCTGCTGACCGCCATTGTTCTGGGCGTGATCGTCGGCGGGCGGCTGGGGTTCGTGCTGTTCTATCAGCCGGGCTACTACCTGCAAAACCCAGCTGACATCGTGAAGGTCTGGCAGGGCGGCATGTCCTTTCACGGCGGCTTTCTGGGTGTGATTGTCGCGGGGCTGATCTTCTGCCGCCGCTATGGCATTCCGGCCATGCAACTGTCCGATGCGATGGCTTTCGTTGCGCCTATCGGGCTGTTTTTCGGGCGCTTGGCCAACTTCGTGAATGCAGAGCTTTGGGGTCGTCCCTCAACCCTGCCCTGGGCCGTGATTTTCCCCGGCGATGCCGCGCAATATTGCCCCGGCGTGGTCCCCGGCGAATGCGCCCGACACCCGAGCCAGCTATACGAGGCCGGGCTGGAGGGGCTGATCCTTGGTCTGGTGCTTTACTGCCTGCTCCGCCGGAGCGCGCTGAAGCGGCCCGGGCTGATCACCGGGACTTTTCTTGTGGGCTACGGCCTGTCGCGCTTTGTCGTCGAGTTCTTCCGCCAGGCTGACGAGCAGTTCATCACCCCAGACAACCCGCTCGGCCATGTCATAGGTGGCGCCACATGGGGCCTTTCGATGGGGCAACTCCTGAGCTTGCCGATGATCCTTGCCGGTCTGTGGTTCATCGCCCGCACCCGCAAGGCCAACCGGACCGCCCCATGACGCCTTTGGCCGCTCTTCTTTCCCAACGGATCGAGGCAGACGGGCCGATGACATTGGCCGACTATATGGCCGAGTGTCTTCTGCACCCTCGCCATGGCTACTACGCCACACGCGACCCTTTCGGCCGGGCCGGCGATTTCATCACAGCGCCCGAGATCAGCCAGATGTTCGGCGAGTTGCTCGGACTGTGGCTTGCACAGGTCTGGCTCGATCAGGGCAGCCGGTCGCGGATCGTGCTGGCCGAGATCGGACCGGGGCGCGGCACACTGATGGCCGACGTGCTGCGGGTGATCCGCAAGGTGCCGGGCATGGCTGATGCCGCCGAGGTGCATCTGGTAGAGGCATCCGCCGCGCTGCGCGCCCGGCAGCGCGAGACGCTCAAATCGGTCGAGGTCCATTGGCATGACAAACTGTCCGACCTGCCCGAAGGTCCGCTTTATCTTCTGGCGAACGAGTTTTTCGACGCCTTGCCCATTCACCAGTTCGAACGCGCGGCGTCCGGCTGGTCCGAGAGACAGGTCGGCCTGCGCGAGGGCAGACTAGCGCCCGGTCTGTCCGCCCCTGCCCCGCTTGCCGCGCTTGAACACCGACTTCCCGACACTCAACCCGGCCAGATCGTAGAGCTTTGCCCGGCTCTGCCGCAGATCGCAGGCGAGATCGGCGCCCGGCTCGCGCAGTACGGCGGCGCGGCGCTGATCATCGACTATGGCGACTGGCGCTCGCTTGGCGACACGTTTCAGGCGCTGACAGACCACCGGCCCGTCAGCCCCTTCGCTGAACCGGGTGAAGCAGACCTGACTGCCCATGTCGATTTTGAAGCCCTTTCGGATGCCTTGTCCGGCGCGGGCGCGCGTGTCAGCCCGATGGTACCGCAAGGCGTGTTTCTGGAGCGCCTTGGGATTGCCCAGCGTGCCGGGGCGCTGGCGCGAAACCTGTCGGGTGCTGCGCTCGACAATCACATCGCCGCGCATCGGCGCTTGACCCACCCCGAGGAAATGGGACAGTTGTTCAAGGTGATTGCGGCAACCGCTGCCGACGCACCGCCCTTGCCTGCTCTGGACCCCGCTTGATGCCCGCAATCCTCGAACTCATTACGCATGACGCCCTGCGCCCGCTGACGCATGGTTTCTTCACCCGCAAGGGCGGTGCATCATCGGGCATATTCAGCGGCCTGAACTGTGGCCACGGCTCGTCTGACCAAACCGAGGCCGTCGCGCTGAACCGCTCCCGCGTGGCCCACAAACTGGGTGTCGCGCCGTCTGCTCTGCTTGGCGTTCATCAGATCCACTCCGCCGATGTCATCACCGTGAACGGCCCTTTCACCCCCGGCCAGAAGGCTGACGCGCTGGTGACGGCGCTGCCCGGTGTCGCGTTGTCGGTGCTGACGGCCGATTGCCAGCCCGTCTTGTTTGCCGACGCAAAGGCCGGTGTCATCGGTGCTGCCCATGCAGGATGGCGCGGCGCGCTGTCGGGCGTTCTGGAACGCACCATTGACGCTATGGAGGCACTCGGGGCCAAGCGGGCCAACATCCATGCCATCATAGGCCCGACCATCAGCCAGCGCGCTTACGAGGTCGGACCCGAATTCATGGAAGCCTTCCTTGCCGAAGACACCGACTACGACCGTTTCTTTGCGGGCGGCCACGGCGACCGGGTACATTTCGACCTGCCGGGCTTCGGCCTGCACCGACTGCGCGCGGCGGGGGTTGGACAAGCTGCATGGACTGGGCATTGCACTTATTCCGATCCGGCGCTCTTCTTTTCCTATCGCCGCTCCGTCCACCAGCACGAGGCCGACTACGGGCGGCTGATCTCGGCCATCAGGCTCTAGGCCGAACTGCACCTTCCGCGCGAATCGAAAAATTGTGACCATCTGGCGACACTGTTTCTCGGCTTGGCGATAAAGCCCCGAGACGTGGCGTCATTCGTCGCGCTGATTGCAAAATGCAAAGCAGTTTTTGACAGGCCCGATATTTCTGCTCATGGTGCTTTTATTAAATTTATCTACGCCTGATTTTATCTGGGTGATTGCACCCGCTGACTACCTTATTTTGTGGAAGGCTTTTGTTATGATCTATTC
>JBATMT010000630.1:0-3588 GCA_049289975.1 Paracoccaceae bacterium
TCGGTGACGCGTCTATGTCACCTTACGAAATCGCGCACCCCGGTGGTGCCAACGAGCATTGGAACGCCGAGTCAGGCCAGGTCTGGCTGACGCGCGCCCGTGAGAAATGGCCGAACAACGTCTGGCTGAACCCGCTGCCAGAGCGTTACTGGCAGCACACCCAGTCGGTGGGAATGGTCCGAAGGATATTCGAAGATCGGATGTTCCCGCTGACCCTCGACGGGATCACGCGCGCTGTCAAAACCATAAGCTGACCGGCGGGGCAAGCGCCCCGCCCCACCTCAGCGCGACTTGAACAATCCGCCAAGCACGCCACGGACGATTGCTTGTCCGGCCTTGGACCCAAGTTGTCGAGCAAGGCTCTTGCCGAAAGTCACCGCAAGCCCGTCGGACCGCGAAGAACTCGAAGTCTTGGGCGCCGCCTTGGGCTTCGCCCACAGGTCGGTATTCAGCCCGCCACCATCATACTTTCGCGCGTTCCGGAAACCGGCATCTGCCTGTTTTTGCTGTTGCGCCGCTGCCTCTGCCCGCGCTGTCTCCTGCGCTGCCGCGTCAGCGCGCGCCCTAAGCATCTCGAACGCTGATTCACGATCCACCAACGTGTCGTACTTTGGGCTGAACCCGCTGCCTGCAATGACCGCCTTGCGCTCGTCCGGTGTGATCGGCCCAAGCTGGCTCTCTGGTGGACGGACCAGCGTCCGCTCCACCATACCCGGAGCGCCTTTCGCTTCAAGGAACGAGGTGACCGCTTCGCCTGTGCCAACCTCCTTGATGGCGGTCTCGGTGTCGAAGCGCGGATTCGGGCGGTAGTTCTGCGCCGCCCGTTTCAGGTCTATCTGGTCCTTGGCCGTGAAGGCCCGCAACGCGTGCTGCACCCTGTTGCCCAACTGCCCCAGAATGTCGTCGGGAATATCCGCCGGGTTCTGAGTGATGAAATACACCCCCACACCCTTCGACCGGATCAGGCGGGCAACCTGTTCGACCTTGGTGACAAGCGCCTTCGGCGCGTCCTTGAACAAAAGGTGCGCCTCGTCGAAGAAGAATACGAACTTGGGCTTGTCCGGATCGCCCACTTCGGGAAGATTTTCGAAAAGCTCTGACAAAATCCACAGCAATAGGGTCGCATAGAGCTGCGGCGACCCCATCAGCTTGTCGGCTGCCAGAATGTTGATCTGACCGCGGCCATCCGGCCCCACGCGCATCATGTCCGCCAGCTCAAGCGCCGGTTCCCCGAACAGCTTGATGCCGCCCTGATTTTCCAGAACCAGCAGTTGCCGCTGGATGGCGCCCACTGTTGCTGGCGAGACGTTGCCATAGCGCAGACCGATGTCGGAAGCGTTCTGGCCGATCCAGACCAGCATGGCCTGAAGGTCCTTCAAGTCCAGAAGCGCCATGCCCTCTTCGTCGGCAATCCTGAACGCAATGTTCAGCACGCCTTCCTGTGGTTCCGTCAATTCCATCAACCGTGACAGCAAGAGCGGGCCCATTTCCGAGATCGTCGTCCGAACCGGATGCCCCTGCTCTCCCGTCACGTCCCAAAAGACCGTTGGGAAACTCTTGTAGGCCAGTTCGTAGCCAATAGTCGCTGCGCGCTTGGTAAAAGCATCATGCAGCTTTCCGTCCGCTGAACCCGCCTTGGCAATCCCCGCAAGATCACCTTTCACATCGGCCAGAAACACCGGCACGCCCGCCGTCGAGAAGCCTTCGGCCAGCACCTGCAAGGTCACTGTCTTGCCAGTACCTGTCGCACCGGCAATCAACCCGTGCCGATTGCCGTACTTCAGCAGCAGCTCTTGTGGAGTCGCATAGCCATCGCCCCCGCCACCCGCGAAAAGGCCCGATTCCGTCAGTTCTTTCACCACGCTCTTACTCCTGCTGCATGGACCGATTCTTGCTGAAGGTCCGTCAACGCCGTCACAATACAAACTTAACCAATCCATGCCAGCATTGACCCATCCGGAGCTGCCCACGGCAATGTCCGGATGTGACTTCCTCCCTGTTGGACTGGCCGCGCCCGAACTGGCGCGGCTTTTTTTGTCAACAAGTTCATGCAACTGCAGGTTTCTTGTCTTGCTGTTTTTTCGTGTTGACGAATTTGTGAATCGTGACTAGCGTCGCCAACAATGAAAGTCGGCCCGTCCGACAGGGAGCAAAATAATATGAGAGGGTCCCGTTTTCGGGACCCTTTCTTTTTGGCAATCACAATCATACGCGGGAAATCGCTGACGGCCTTTTCGCCGTTCATGCTTTTCGACCTGACACTGCGACAGGTGCATGCTAAAGCCAGCGCCAACGCGGACATTCAACAATCATTGACGGAACCCCCCATGCTGAACTTCACCCGCTCGCTTGCCCTCACGCTTGCTCTGGCAGCTTTCGCGGCACCTGCTTTCTCTCAGGAAACCGCTCCCGCAGCAGGTGATGGCGTGACCCCGCCGGCTGGAACCGAACTCTCGATGGGCGAGGAGCAATCCAGCGTTACCGAGCCTTACGTCAAGGGCACCTATGGTGACTGGAAGCTTCGCTGCATCAAGGCGAAAGACGGCTCTGATCCGTGCGAGCTTTATCAACTCCTCAAGGATGGCAAGGGCAACTCGATTGCGGAAATCTCGATGCTGGGTCTTCCAGAGGGCGGCCAAGCCGCCATTGGCGCAACCATCATCGTCCCACTCGAGACACTGCTGACCAAGCAACTGGCGATCGGAATCGATACGGCCAAAGCCAAGGTTTATCCGTTCACTTTCTGCGCATCGGTCGGCTGTTTCTCTCGTATTGGCTTCACCGCCGAGGAAATCGCCGCCATGCAGAAGGGCAACAAGGCGACTGTGTCTGTGGTGCCGATGGCCGCACCGGATCAGATCGTCTCGGTCGACATCTCGCTCAAAGGCTTCACCGAGGCATATAATGCCCTGAAGGCAGAAATGCCCGTGAAGAAGAACTAAACGCTAGTTTCAGGCTTTCCGAACGACGCCGCTCCATAAGGGGCGGCGTCTTTGTTTTCGTTATCTAGTCACGCTCGGCGCAGTGCCAGAACGGCATTCAGACCGCCAAAGGCAAATGCGTTCGACAGCGCCACGTCAACAACAACGTGGCGCCCGACATTTGGCACCACGTCCAGAGCACACTCTGGATCGACCGCCTCAAATCCAACGGTCGGCGCCACGTATCCGTCCCGCAGCGCCATGATGACGGCAAGCAACTCCACTGCGCCAGTCGCGCCCATCAGATGGCCATGCATCGCCTTCGTCGATGAAACAGGCGGGGGGCTGTCAAACACGGCGCGGATCGCAGCGGACTCGGTGCTGTCATTCAGCTTCGTGCCGGTCCCATGAGCGTTGATGTATCCGACATCGCCGGACCTTAGCCCTGCATCTTGCAGCGCGGCCCGCATCGCACGCTCTGCGCCGACCTGACTAGGCCTTACGATATCTTCCGCATCTGACGTCATCCCAAAGCCCGCGACTTCGGCCAGCACCCTCGCCCCTCGCGCGCGCGCGCGATCCATATCTTCAAATACAAAGACTGCCGCACCCTCGCCCTGCACCATACCGTTTCGCGTCGCACTGAAAGGTCGGCACATGTCGGGCG
>JBATMT010000631.1:0-12063 GCA_049289975.1 Paracoccaceae bacterium
GACCACTCCGGGGTATTTTGGGTCGGAAAATTGGAGATTGTGTCAGACAGACTTGCGGCCGATGCGACCTGGTTGCGTGTCGTTGAATGCGGAGGGCTCCTTGAGACCGCAGCCAAGCGCGCGGTCAAGGCCCACATGGGCCATCCAGATCAGGCCGAGATCGGTCCAGACGGCGGACAGGCCAAAGGCATGGCCGACGCCGGCAAGAAGCGCGCCACCCGCGTAGATATGCGCGCAGTTGTAGAGAGCAGCACCAGGACGCGGGCCAAGTAGGTAGCCCACCATCGAAAGGTCGGGAGCCAGTGCGAGAACCACCCAGAGCCAGATGGGCCAGTCCGGTCCCCTGCCCCAGAGCCAAAGCGCGGTCGCCAGAAAGACCAGAAAACCTTCCAGTCTTTGCCAGCGGATCGTGCTCATTCAGCGGCAACTCGGCGCGGCTTCAGCATCGGGCCAAGGTAGCGGCCCGTATGGCTTTCTGCGACCCTCGCCACCTGTTCAGGCGTGCCAGTAGCGACGATGCGACCTCCGCCATCGCCACCTTCGGGACCGATGTCGATGATCCAGTCTGCGGTCTTGATAACATCGAGGTTATGTTCGATTACTACAACTGTATTGCCCTGTTCGACCAGTTCATGCAGCACTTCGAGCAGTTTTCTGACATCTTCGAAATGCAAGCCAGTGGTCGGTTCGTCGAGGATATACAGGGTACGGCCGGTGGAACGGCGGCTGAGTTCCTTCGACAGCTTGACCCTTTGCGCCTCGCCGCCCGAGAGCGTTGTCGCTTGCTGGCCGACCTTGATATAGCCGAGGCCAACCTGCATCAGCGCGTCCATCTTCTCGCGGATCGAAGGGACCGCCTTGAAGAACTCCTGAGCATCTTCGACGGTCATTTCCAGCACGTCGGCGATAGACTTGCCCTTGAAGCGGATTTCGAGCGTTTCACGGTTATAGCGATGCCCCTTGCAGGTTTCGCACGTCACATAGACGTCAGGTAGGAAGTGCATCTCGATCTTTATGAGGCCGTCGCCCTGACATGCCTCGCAGCGGCCACCCTTGACGTTGAAGGAGAAACGGCCCGGCTGGTAGCCTCGTGCCTTGGATTCCGGCAGGCCTGCGAACCAGTCGCGGATCGGAGTGAAGGCACCAGTGTAGGTTGCCGGGTTGGAGCGTGGCGTACGGCCGATGGCGCGCTGGTCGATGTCAATGACCTTGTCGAGATGCTCGAACCCCTTGATGGTTTCACATGGAGCAGGCGTTTCGCGGGCGCCGTTCAATTTGAGAGCGGCGTTCTTGTAGAGCGTCTCGATCGTCAAGGTTGACTTGCCGCCGCCGGAAACTCCGGTGACGCAGACGAACTTGCCAAGCGGGAAGTCCGCCGTGACATCCTTGAGGTTGTTGCCTGTAGCCTTCACGATAGTCAGCTTCTTGCCGTTGCCATGACGGCGATGCTTCGGCACCGAGATTTCACGGGTCCCGGAAAGATATTGGCCGGTGACTGATCCGGCGTCTGCGGCAACTTCGGCGGGGGTACCGTGGCTGACCACCTGCCCGCCGTGAACTCCGGCTCCGGGGCCGATATCAAAGACATAGTCAGCCTCGCGGATGGCCTCCTCGTCATGTTCTACGACCAGCACGGTGTTGCCCTGATCGCGCAGGTTCTTCAGAGTGCCGAGAAGCCGGTCATTGTCACGCTGGTGGAGGCCGATGGAAGGCTCGTCGAGCACGTAGAGAACCCCGGTCAGGCCGGAGCCGATCTGGCTGGCAAGGCGGATGCGCTGGCTTTCGCCGCCGGATAGCGTACCCGCGTTGCGAGAAAGCGTCAGATATTCGAGACCGACGTTGTTGAGGAAGCCAAGCCGCTCGCGGATTTCCTTGAGGATCAGGCGCGCTATCTCGTTCCTCTGGTTGGTCAGCGCCTCGGGTACGGTGCCGACCCAGGCGTAAGCCTCCTTGATCGACATGCGCACCACTTCGCCCACATGCAGACCAGCGATCTTGACGGCGAGCGCTTCGGGTTTCAGGCGATAGCCGTGGCAGGTGCCGCAGGGACGGTTGTTCTGGAACCGCTCCATCTCCTCGCGGCTCCAGGCGCTGTCGGTTTCTCGGTAGCGACGCTCCATGTTCGGGATAACGCCTTCAAAGGTGCGACTGACCTCGTAGACGCGACCGCCTTCATCGAAGCGGAATTTGATCTCGTCGGTGCCGGAACCGTAGAGAAAGAGTTGGTGGACGCTTTCCGGCAGGTCTTTCCACTGTTTGCGGGCGTCGAAGCCATAGTGCTTGGCGAGAGAGTCAATGGTTTGCAGGAAGTAGGGCGACTTCGATTTGGCCCAGGCGGCAATGGCGCCATCCTTGAGCTTGAGCGTCACATCCGGAACGATCAGCCGTTCATCAAAGAACAACTCGACGCCGAGGCCGTCGCAGGCGGGGCAAGCACCAAACGGCGCGTTGAACGAAAAAAGCCGAGGCTCGATTTCAGAGATGGTGAAGCCGGAGACCGGGCATGCGAATTTCTCGGAGAACGTGATGCGGCGCGGTTCTTCGCCCTCGGGTGGCGCAGTTTCAAGTATGGCGATGCCGTCAGCGAGGTTGAGAGCGGTGCGGAAACTGTCGGCAAGGCGGGTCTCAAGCCCTTCACGTACCACGATCCTGTCGACAACCACATCGATGTCATGGCGGAACTTCTTGTCGAGCACCGGTGGCTCTTCCAGTTCGTGAAATTCGCCGTTGACCTTGACGCGCTGGAAGCCCTGCTTGCGCAAGTCTAGGAATTCTTTCTTGTACTCACCTTTTCGGTCGCGGACGATTGGGGCCAGAAGATAGCCGCGCGTTCCCTCGGGCAGCGCCATGACGCTGTCGACCATGTCTTGCACCTGCTGCGCTTCGATCGGCAGACCGGTGGTGGGGCTGAACGGGGTGCCGACGCGGGCAAAGAGCAGGCGAAGGTAGTCATATATCTCGGTCACTGTACCGACAGTCGAGCGCGGGTTTTTCGACGTCGTCTTTTGTTCGATGGATATCGCGGGGCTGAGGCCCGAGATATGATCGACATCAGGCTTGCCCATCATGTCGAGGAACTGCCGCGCATAGGCCGAGAGACTTTCGACATAGCGGCGTTGGCCTTCGGCATAGATCGTATCGAAGGCAAGCGAGGATTTGCCCGAGCCTGACAGGCCGGTAATCACCGTCAGCTTGTCACGCGGAATATCGACGTTGATATTCTTGAGGTTATGTTCGCGCGCCCCGCGTACTTCGATGAACTTCTGTTCGGCCATGTGAACCTCTGCGCAACTGCCACCTGCGGCGACCTATCCACAGATAGTGGATACGCAGGGCAATTCCAAATGGATTTAGAGAACATTAAGAGAACTTTTGCAATTTGAACAATCACATTCCATATATTGAATGTTTTTGTGAACTACCTTATGTTTGCTCAAACTCAATCAAAGGAGCGCCCTCCATGTTCAATTTCTTGCGCCGCAGTGGCCAACCCGTTGGCACAATCGCCCCCGCTGAGGCAAAGGCGCGGCACGCGAAAGGCGAGATCATACTGATTGACGTGCGGGACGGTTCGGAAGTGGCCGCTTCAGGCAAGGCCAAGGGTGCCTTGCACATTCCACTGTCCGTTCTGGCAGTGAAGTGCGATCCGAAAAGCGGTGAATGCCCTGCGGAACTGCGAACAAACAAGCCGGTCGTGGTCTATTGCGCATCTGGCATGCGCAGTCAGCGAGGCGCGGAGGCCTTGGCGGAACTTGGCTATGATCAGGTCTTCAATATGGGCGGCTTTGGCGGCTGGGTCGCGGCAGGCGGCGCAGTAAGCAGATAAAAGGGGGCAGCCTGCCCCCCATTTGCCATGCGGGCTGTTTAGCCCCGTGGGTATTTCTTTTCGGAAAATGAACCAAACGCATTTTTCAACGGGAAGAACGCCGAGCGAGGTCGGAAAAGGTTCAGGCGGGGGGCAGCGCCCCCTGCCCTCACATGTGTAGCGCGCGGCCGTAGGCGTCCAGGACAGCTTCATGCATCATTTCGCTGAGCGTGGGATGCGGGAATACGGTTTCCATCAACTCGCCTTCGGTCGTCTCAAGCGAGCGGCCAACCACATAGCCCTGAATCAGCTCGGTCACTTCAGCGCCAACCATGTGGGCCCCCAGAAGTTCGCCGGTCTTGGCGTCAAACACCGTTTTGATCAGCCCTTCGGACTCACCTAGCGCGATGGCCTTGCCGTTACCGATGAACGGGAAGCGGCCAACCTTGATGTCGTAGCCTGCGTCCTTTGCCTTCTGTTCGGTGAGCCCGACGGAGGCGACCTGCGGATAGCAGTAGGTACAGCCGGCAATTGAGTTCGGCTTTATCGGGTGCGGATGCTTGCCGGCGATATGTTCTGCGACCATCACGCCCTCGTGGCTGGCCTTGTGCGCCAACCACGGTGCACCGGCGATATCACCTATGGCGTATAGGCCGGGCACGCCGGTCTGGCAGAATTCGTCGGTGACCACGTGGGTGCGGTCAATCTTGACGCCAAGTGCTTCGAGCCCGAGATTTTCGACATTGCCGACGATACCCACGGCGGAAATCACAGTGTCAAATTCTTGCGTGGTGGTGGCACCGCCAGCTTCAAGATGGGCGACGACCTTGCCGGGTGTGCGGTCAAGTTTCTTGACCGTGGTCTTTTCAAGGATCTTCATGCCCTGCTTGACGAATTGCTTCTTTGCGAAGGCCGAAATCTCGGCATCTTCAACTGGTAGCACACGGTCCAGGACTTCGACCACTGTGGTATCGGCACCGAGCGTATTGAAGAAGCTGGCAAATTCGATGCCGATCGCACCCGAGCCGATAACGAGAAGTTTCTTCGGCATCCGTTTTGGTTGCAGGGCGTGCTTGTATGTCCAGACCAGATCGCCGTCAGCTTCGAGTCCCGGAAGTTCGCGGGCACGCGCGCCAGTGGCGACGACAATGGCTTTGGCGTTCAGTTCCTCTGTGCCTTTGTCGGTCTTGACCGAAACGGCGCCCGCCTTGGCAAGCGTCGCGGCCCCCATGAAGACGGTGATCTTGTTCTTCTTCATCAAATGCCCGATGCCGCCAGACAGTTGCTTGGCCACGCCACGCGAGCGGGCGACGACGGCGTCGAGATCATAGCTGATACCTTCGGCTTTCAGGCCGAATTCCTTGGCGCGGTGCATCAGGTGAAACACCTCGGCCGAGCGCAGGAGCGCCTTGGTGGGGATGCAGCCCCAGTTGAGGCAGATGCCGCCCAGATGCTCGCGTTCGACGATGGCCACTTTCAGCCCGAGCTGGGCACCACGGATGGCGGCCACATAGCCGCCAGGTCCGGCACCTATAACTATCATGTCAAACGTCTGAGCCACTGATTTTCCCTCCCTCGGAAAAGTAGTTTGGTATTAAACTATCTACGCAAACGGATCAATATGCAGCATTGGAGGCCCTGCCTTGCAGTTGCTGCATGTCTTATCCGCCTAACTCTCGAACAACAGAACCGTACCCTCCTTGGGACATGAACGTCTCTTCCTCGGGCGAGGATACGCGACCGAGGGCCGTGTTACGAAACGGAAAACGACCGAAGCGGCGGATGATTTCGCGGTGCGCACGGGTATGAACGCTGAAATCCGTTCCGGTTTCCGGCAGGCGGGCATCCATCAGGGCGACGGACCAATCCTGATCGCCGAGATCTTCGGAGTGCTCGAATGGCATGTAGAAGAACACGCGCTGGGGTTCGGGAATATCCATATCCATATCCATATTGCGAGCGATGGCCCTGCGCGCCACGTCTCGCGCCTGATCGTCAGTGGCGAAAGAGCGACCATCACCCCGGAACATATTGCGCGAGAATTGGTCGGCTACGATCAGGAATGCCAGTGCGCCCTGTGCGGAATCGCACCATTCGCTGATGCGGCCTGCGTGCAGGTCTTCCCACAGGCTCAGAAACCTGCGGCGAATTTCAGCATCGATGCTGTCGACCGCTTTGTACCAGCCGTCATAACCGACGTCCTTGAGCCAGAAGTCGAGGACTTCGTGAACCCGCTCCATGCCCGTCTCCTTGCAAGTCTGACTGGTAGACTTGCAGGTTCGGCCACAAAAAGAAAGTCCTCAGGCCGGGTTGGCCGGCGTGTCGGCGTCTTCCGCGCGGGTCTCGATGGCGGCCTCTACGGCAACTGCGGAAGCTGTGGGCGACAGGGCGCGGAAGCGACCACGGAAGAGTGCGCGCGTCTGGCGGCGGCTCATGCGCCAGAACGCATAGAGTGCCATCAGGACGAACAAGATCATGATAAAGACGAAATATCCGGTCGGGCCCATCTGCGCCATGAACCACCCGGTGATCAGTGGCCCGCCAATGGCACCAAGCCCATTGATGAACATGAGACCGGCGGAGGCACCTGCCATTTCGGTCGTTTCGAGATAGTCATTCACGTAAGCGACGAGCAACGAATAAAGCGGGTTGGTCACGCCGCCCGAAAGGAAGCCGATGAGGACCAGAACAGGCAGAGTCCATTGGAAGACCATGCCGATGACCATGACTGCGGCTCCGGCTACGGCGAGGCCGAGGATCAGGTGGCGGCGGTCAAGGCGGTCGGAGATCCAGCCGATTGGATATTGCAGGACAAGGCCGCCTACATAGACCGAACCAATGAAGATCGAGATGTTGCGGACGGAAAGTCCGACTTCCGAGCCCCAGACCGAGGCCATGCCGAACTGAGCCGAGAAGACGCCGCCGATCAGGAAGATGCCAACGCAGCCCAGTGGAGAGGTCTTGAAAAGTTTCATGATCGACATGGGCTTGGTCCGTTCGAACGACGGAGCCTGGCTTGCAGACAGAAGGATGGGCGTGAACGCCACTGACACGAGGATCGAGGAGATGATGAAGAGGTCAAAGCCGCTCGGGTCGGAGAAGTTCAGCACGACCTGCGAAGCGATGATGCCAATCATCTGCATGATCATGTAGGCAGAGAGCGCCTGCCCGCGGGTTTCATTGGTGGAGGAAGCGTTCAGCCAGCTTTCAGCGGTGATGTAGACGCCAGCGAAGGAGAAACCGATGACCACGCGCATTCCTGCCCACAAGATCCAATTTGGCGCGACGGGATAGAGGATCAGCACGGCTGATATCATTGAGCCCAGTGCCGCAAAGACGCGAACGTGGCCGACGCGCCGGATCATGTCAGGGGTGAAGCGCGACCCAAAGAGGAAGCCTGCATAGTAAGCGGACATGACATAGGACATTTCGACCGGCGAAAAGCCTTCGATCTTGCCGCGGATACCCAACAGCGTGCTCTGGATGCCGTTGCCCAGCAACAGAAGCATCACCCCGAGAAGCAGCGCCCAGGAATTGCGCAAGACAGTCAGCATCGATTGGCCTCATGGTTTTTGTGGCAGGATGGTGGAAGCTGGTTAATTATCTACCCTTTGCCCGACGGAACAAAGCAAGATTACGTCACGGGATCAGCAGAGAGGCGTCCCCGTAGGAAAAGAAACGGTACCGTTCGCGAATGGCATGGTCATAGACGCGGCGCACGCGGTCAGCTCCCATCAGCGCCGAGACGAGCATCAGGAGAGTCGATTTCGGCAAGTGGAAGTTGGTCATCAGCGCATCGGTTACGCGGAAGCGATAACCGGGATAGATGAAAATGTCGGTGCCGCCGCGCCAAGGCATCATTGTGCCAGCCTCGGTTGCTGCACTTTCGATGAGGCGAAGGGCGGTCGTGCCGACCGGGATGATGCGGCCCCCTGCCCGTTTGGTGGCATTGATCTCGGCGGCGGCGGCTACGGTGACTTCACCCCACTCGGAATGCATCCGGTGAGTGGTCACGTCTTCGACCTTGACCGGCAGGAAGGTACCCGCGCCGACGTGCAAGGTGACGTGGGTAAAGGCTACGCCTTTGGCAGCAAGCGCCAACAAGAGCCCATCATCGAAGTGGAGCGAGGCGGTCGGAGCGGCGACGGCACCGGAATTGCGGGCGAAGACCGTCTGGTAGTCGCAATCGTCCTGTTCGTCGGGCGCGCGGAGGGCGGCTATGTACGGTGGCAGCGGCATGTGGCCTGCTGAGGCGAGTGCGTGATCAAAGTCGGTGCCGGTCAGGTTGAATGAAATCTCCATCTGGCCTTCGGCGATGCTCAGGACACGGGCGGTCAGGTCATCCGAAAAATGTAGCGTCTCGCCAACCGCCAACTTGCGCAGCGGCTTGGCAAGTGCGGCCCAGCGTCCCTCGGGTCGGGGTTCAAGGAGTGTAACCTCGATCCGGGCTGTTGACAGTCCCTGCCCCGTCATTCTTTCGCGCGTGCCAGAGAGACGGGCCGGAATGACCTTTGTGTCGTTAAGGACGAGCCTGTCGCCAGACCGGAAGACCGAGACAAGGTCGGTAACGTGGAGATCCGTGATGCTGTCGCCTTCGGCCAGCAGCAAGCGCGCAGATGTGCGCGGACGAGCGGGCCGGGTGGCAATCAGACCTTCCGGCAGGTCAAAGTCGAAATCGCTGAGTTTCATGGTTCGATCCGGGGAGGGTCCTTGCGGAACAGGTCGCGGAACATGCCAGGGGTCAGGATCGACAGGGGATTTACTGACACCTTGGTCTGGTCGCGCGTTCCGGTGAGGGTATAGTTGAAACCGAACAGGCCGTCACGCTGGCGCGAGAATATCTGGCCGATGCCGTTCAAAAGATAGATCGGCGAGATGACACCCTGCAGATCGATCGAATGATCGGTTGAACGGTAGACACCCGCCGCCGATACCCCCAAAGAAGCACCCACGGCTGAGCCTTGCTGGATCTCAACAGCGTCAGGTGTGAGGAGGAAACGGCCGGTCACGTCAGAAAAGACGATCCCAGACCCGCGAAGCTGGTTGATGAGGCCGACCACAGAGATTGCGTCCAACAGGCCCGCGAGTTCCGGCGCATCAACAACACGGATGTTGCCGATGTTGAGCAATCCGTCATAGCTGCCTTTGTCGCCGACCGGGCGCAGCACGAGATCCAACTGCCCGCCACGACCACTTTCGTAGATATCGGCTGCGGCAAAGACCTTGCCCGCGTCAACTGACTTGACCTCGAACGCGGCACGACCGCTTTCGGTCGTTGCAACTGTGCCGGTTATCGGAGCGTCTCCGTTGACCGCGCCGACGAAAGTGCCCTTTACGCCGCCCTTGGTCGAGAATTGGCCAATGAAGTTGGTCAGCGAGATGTCCTCGCTGATGCGAAGCCTGTCGAGCGAGACGGAAAGCGGTGGAGCGTCGCCGCCCGAGCTGGCGGAGCTGCCAAAGTTTGCTTTGCGCATATCGGCGGTGGCGTTTGAAATGTCTATGCCGACAGCCTTGCCCTTGCCGCGTCCGCTTAGTGTTACATCGCCCTTGAACCAGTCTGAAAGCGTGGCCTGCTTGAACGCAGCCTTATCGAAGCTGCCATCTGGCTTGAGGATCACCGAGCCTTTTGCCTCGAGTTTGGCTCCCTTGATTTCGAGAACGTCGATCTTTGCGGGAGCGCCGAAGCTACCTTCTGCCAGCAGTGAGCCGCCCGCATCGACGGGTTTCTTCCAGCCGACTTCAGGGATGGCAAGGGTGAGGCCGACGAGGTTGCTGGTCAGTCGGTAGGCGGGCGGCGCGCCCCTAGTCAGATCGATATGGATGTCACCAGTGCCTTTGCCCTTAACGGCACCATCGGGAAGCGTGATTGCAAAAGCCCTGAGCGCGGCAGGCGTGATTTCGACGTTTCCGTCGACTTTACTCTTGCCCTGATTTTCTGGGCCGAACGCCTGCGTCCATGCTCCGGAGACAGGAATACCATCGAGCGTGGCATCGCCGGCGATCTTCAGTCCGGTGCGATCGGCCGTGACAGTCAGAGCTTTGGCAGCAAGGACGCGCGATTTGATCAACTTGTCGGTACTGACGTCGCTGGCGACAGCCGTCGCCTGATAGTCGACATCACTGTTCAATATCTTGCGCTTGAGCGGCAGTTTCAATGCGGCAGATATTTCGGCGCGGCCTTCCGCGAGATCTACCGGCTGATTGGCCTTGGTGAGGAATTTGAACGGCTCCTGATCGAGGATCGACAGGGCGGCAGTGACCGAGCTTTTAATCTTCAGTGTGAATTCAGCCGGTGCCGGGATCTGGTGGATGTCTGGAATTCGCATGACAGTCCCCGAAATATCGAGATCTCCCCCTTGCGGCGCCGTGACTTTGCCCTTTTCGGCAACGAGCGTGAAAGTGTCACCCGTGATTGACGAGTAACCAGAACTGTCGGTGATAAGCGGCATGGTTCGCATGAAGCGGATATCGGCATCGCGGAAATGGTAGTCGAGGGCGAAACGAGGCTTTTCGCCCGGATCAAGCCGCAGCGCTCCCTTGACGTCGTAGAGTTCGCCCGTGGTCAAGTTGTCTGCCAGCCATTTGCGAGTGTTTGGCAAGGCAGAAACCGGCCAGAGTTCGAGCATGCGGTTGGTCTTGAGCGTGTCGACCGCCATGTCGATGCCGACGGACCAACCGTCTCGTCCGGCACCGATGCTGCCATTCGCGCTGATCCGGTTGCCTTGATCCACAATCGTCAACTGGCCAATGGTGATCTTGAAGGGAGCAAGGTCGAGTTTGAAATCCATCGCACCCTGACCGATCGACAGCGGTCGAGAGAAAATGCCGCGCGGGTCCGCCTTGAGGTCTTTGAGCTGAACCTGTGCAACGAGGCTGCCGGGGATGCCGTTCTTGACGTTCTTGAGCCATGCCTGACCAGCGGCATCGGCGCTGAACTGCGGGCTCTTGATCTTGAGGTCGGTCAGGTTGATCGCCAACTTGTCAGGATCGTAGCTGAGCCCGAGCGTGGCGCTGTCGAAGGGCACAGGCGGGGTGTCCTTGGTGGGCCTGAGTGCACCCGAGCCAAGCGAGAGCCGAGCGGTCATGATACCGAGACGGCCTTCAGTATCGAGGCCGCTGTCGAACTGTCCGGCGATAGGCGCGTCAATGGCACCAAGCCAGGCGAGTGCGGGCACCTGAAGCGACAGGTCCTTTGCTGAGATGCCGGCAAGTGTGGCGCCTAGTGTGGCGCCTGAGGTGTGCTTGTCGGTGGTCAGCGAGAGCGCGACAGAGGCAGGTACCGGCTTGGCCGGAGCGTTGGTCGTGTTCACGGCAGCAAGTGCGGCGGCTGCTTGACCCGTCACGCCGAAGCCGAAGTCGATGCGGATTCGGTCTTTGGTCTGCCGCAAGTCCAGAGTGCCGTCGATGATTGTCCAGACCTGCCCTGCGCGCCGGTCATCAAAGAGCACGGAAAGGCCGTCGACGTTGATCGATTGCAGGTCGCTCAAAGTTGGCGCGGCGAAAGTGCGGTCGATCGAATCGAGGATCTGCGCCGGCGTCAGCGCGACGCCAGAAAAGTTCCTGGCCGCCGGAGCGATGTCGAGCCCACCGTCAGGCTGGCGCCGTATGGCGATCTTGGCGCCGTGAACACTGATCTTTGCCGGTTGCACGCGACCTGACATCAGGCTTTCCATATCCATGGTGGTGCGCAGGTCGGACACAAGCGCCAGCCGTTGGCCACGGGGCGACAGAAGCGTAACATCGCCGAAGCGTATCTGCGGGACAAAGCCCGCGCCAACAACAAGGTCTGCGCGACCGACGGTCAGACGCGCCTGGCCCTGAAGGGCACGGTTGGCGCGCACCTCGATCTGGCCGACGATGAAGTTCGGAATCGGAAGGCTTCGCCCCGAAAGACCGAGCGTCACCAGAACGACTATGACAGCCAGGATCGACATGCCAAGCACCAGCCACGGCATGACATGCCGTCGCGTGCTTCCCTTGACCGTCTGTTTGCCGTTACTACCGCTCATAATGCCTTTTATCCGAGCCCGCTCGGTGAGGCCCCTTTAACTTTGTGTTAGTCGGATTAAAACTGGCCACCGACTGAATTGGCAAAGGATTGCTTGAAGATGATCTCTGTTGGCTCTGACGCACCCGATTTCACCCTTCCGCGCGATGGCGGCGGCACTGTTACTCTGTCAGGTCAACGCCCGAAGAAGGTGGTGCTGTATTTCTACCCAAAGGATGACACTCCGGGTTGCACCACCGAGGCGCTGGAT
>JBATMT010000632.1:0-3694 GCA_049289975.1 Paracoccaceae bacterium
TGATCTTCGATTGCGACGGGGTGCTGATCGACAGCGAAATCATTTCGGCGCGCATGCTGATTGCAGAACTCGGATTGCTGGGCGTGGCGATCGACCTTGACTATGTGGCGCGCCATTTCCTTGGGCGCAGCTATCCAACGGTGATGAAAGTGATCCGCAATGATTTTGGGGTCACGCTGCCCCCGGATTTCGAAGACCACTATCGCCAGCGTCTGCTTGCAACGTTTGAGACGGACCTTCAGGTGATGCCGCATGTTGCGGGAATATTGGGCGCAATGCAGACACGTTGGTGTGTTGCCACCTCGTCGAGCCCAGGCCGCGCGGCGCGGTCCCTTAGGATTGCCGGGCTGGCCGGGCTGGTTGGCGAAAGGCTTTATACTGCGGCTGACGTTGTGCATGGAAAACCTGCGCCAGACCTTTTCTACTACGCGGCCGACAAGATGGGGGCCGATCCGGCCCGCTGTCTGGTTGTCGAAGATAGCTTGAACGGCATTAGGGCAGCGCGCGCGGCAGGTATGGCCGTCTGGCGATTTATCGGCGGCAGCCACCTGAACGGTCGCGACCTGTCGGAACCGGATGATGCAAGCTCTGATCTAAAATTTGCAAGCTTTGCTGATTTCTTCCACATTGCGCCGGATTTGGCACTGGATGGCAGGAAGACCGCATGAGCCGCGCCGAAGGCGAACCAAGCCTGATGGATGAAGCCGCTCGGGCGGGATGGTTGTACTATGTGGGCGGGCTGACGCAGGACCAGATCGCCGCCGAGCTTGGCGTTTCTCGCCAGCGCGCACAGCGACTTGTCTCGCGTGCCATGTCCGAAGGGCTGATCCGAGTGCGTCTCGATCACAAGATAGGTGCCTGCCTTAGACGAGAGGCCGAGTTGACCAAGCGGTATGGGCTGAGGCATTGCCGGGTTGCGCCAAGCCTCGGAGCAGGCGCTGACGCAAACAGGTCGATTGCAGCAACGGCGGCGACGGTGCTGGAAAGCTTCCTGCGCAAACCCGAACCATTGATCATCGCCTTGGGGACCGGCCGGGCATTGCGGTCGATGGTCGATGAACTTGAGCCGCTGGAAGCCGAACAGCATCGCATCGTGTCATTGATCGGTAACATTGCTCCGGACGGGTCGGCTTCGTACTTCGACGTGATCATGCGGATCGCCGACAAGGTCCGTGCGCCGCACTATCCGATGCCCGTCCCCGTCATCTCCGACACGCCAGAAGAGCGGGCAATGTTCCACAATCTTCGTGCGGTCCAGAATGTGTTCGAACTGGCGCGAGTGGCTGACATCAGTTTCATTGGCGTCGGACAGATGAGTGACGATGCGCCACTTTTGAAAGATGGCTTCGTCACGCTTGAAGAATTGCGCGAGATGCAAAAGTTGGGCGCTGCGGGCGAGATAGCAGGATGGGTTTACGATTCGGCTGGCCGCTATATGGACTTTGGCATCAACAAGCGGACCGGCGGCGTCCGCGTCGAGGCCGATAGAGATGCAATGGTCATCGGCATCGCAGCCGGTCCCGCCAAAATCCGAGCAATTCGAGCCGCGCTTTCTGGCAATATCCTCAATGGCTTGATTACCGATGAGACGACTGCGGACGCGTTGCTTCGCGAGCAGTAAAAGACCGTCTCGTTTGCGTTAACAATTTGGTGAAAAACTAGTTGACGCAGCCACGCCAATTAATGAATAATTTCTCACGCAATGAGCATATGCTCAAATTGCTCAGGGAGGAAACTATGACACTGACTGTACGCGCGCTATTTGGCGCGTGCGCAATCGGCGCGCTGGCGGCTGCTGCCAATGCCGAAACAACTATTACCGTGGCGACCGTAAACAACGGCGACATGATCCGCATGCAATCCTACATGGACGATTTCTATGCCAAGCACCCCGACATCAAGGTCGAGTGGGTGACGCTGGAAGAAAACGTCCTGCGCCAGAAAGTCACGACGGACATTGCCACCAAGGGCGGCCAGTTCGACGTGATGACAATTGGCACCTACGAAGTACCGATCTGGGGCAAGCAAGGCTGGCTCGTGAGCCTGAATGACCTGCCTGCCGAGTTCGATGCGGCCGACCTTCTGCCTGCAATCGCAGGCGGTCTGACGGTTGATGGCAACCTCTACGCTTCGCCCTTCTACGGTGAATCGTCGATGGTCATGTACCGCAAGGATCTGATGGAAAAGGCCGGGCTGACGATGCCCGACGCGCCCACCTGGGATGACATCAAGGCCGCAGCGGCCGCGATGACCGACAAGGCAGGGGAAGTCTACGGCATCTGCCTGCGTGGCAAGGCCGGCTGGGGCGAGAATATGGCCTTCCTGTCGGCCATGTCCAACTCGTTCGGTGCCAAGTGGTTCGACATGGACTGGAAACCCCAGTTCGATCAACAGCCTTGGAAAGACACGCTGACCTTCTATCTCGACCTGATGAACAACTACGGCCCGCCCGGCGCGTCCAACAACGGCTTCAACGAAAACCTTGCGCTCTTCCAGCAAGGCAAGTGCGGCATGTGGATCGACGCCACCGTTGCGGCGTCGTTCGTGACCGGCAAGGACTCGACGGTTGCCGACAAGGTCGGTTTCGCACTTGCACCCGACAAGGGCCTTGGCAAGCGCGGCAACTGGCTTTGGGCATGGTCGCTTGGTATCCCGGCTGGCTCGCAGAAGGTTGACGCGGCCAAGACGTTCGTCGCTTGGGCGACCGGTAAGGAGTACATTGACCTCGTTGCGGCGAAAGAAGGCTGGGCAAACGTTCCTCCGGGAACCCGCAAGTCGGTCTACGACAACCCGGAATACCAGAAGATCCCGTTTGCCAAGATGACGCTCGACTCGATCAATGCGGCTGACCCGACCCACCCGACTGTCGACGAAGTGCCTTACACCGGCGTTCAGTTCGTCGCCATTCCGGAGTTCCAGGGCATCGGCACCGCTGTTGGTCAGCAGTTCTCGGCCGCACTGGCTGGAACGACGTCGGTCGACGACGCACTCAAGAACGCGCAGGACCTGACGGTGCGTGAAATGACGAAGGCTGGCTACATCAAGTAAGCCTGGGCTACCCTTCGTGAAGGGCCGGTATCCCAGTACCGGCCCCGACTCTCCCCCATCCTTAAGCCCCAAGGATTTCGAACATGGCGACTCAATCCTCACGCGCGGCAGCGCGGCTGATGATCTCACCCGCTGTCATCCTGCTTCTTCTTTGGATGATCATCCCGCTGGGTATGACCATCTACTTCTCGCTCCTCCGCTATAATCTCCTCATGCCGGGGATGGAGGAATGGGCGGGCCTTTCGAACTACAAGTATTTCCTGACCGACCCAGCCTTCTTTACCGCAATAAAGAACACGTTGGTTCTTGTGCTGGGCGTCTTGTGCATCACGGTGGTGGGCGGCGTCGCGCTGGCGCTGTTGCTTGACCAGCCATTCTGGGGCCAGGGAATCGTACGGGTTCTGGTAATTGCACCGTTCTTCGTGATGCCCACCGTCTCGGCGCTGGTATGGAAGAACATGTTCTTCAACCCAGTGAACGGTCTTTTCGCCTACATCGCCAAATCGTTCGGCCTGGAGCCCTATGACTTCCTGTCGCAATCGCCGATGATGTCGATCATCATCATCGTCGCATGGCAATGGCTGCCTATCGCCACGCTGATCTTGCTGACCGCCATGCAGTCACTCGACAGCGAGCAGCTGGAAGC
>JBATMT010000633.1:0-4524 GCA_049289975.1 Paracoccaceae bacterium
ATACGATAACCATCCAAAGTGGCGATACGACATTCACGTACCCAGCCGTACTTCCTGCCAAGAAGATCAGTCATCTGGCGGTGGCCTCTTTCGGCGAGTACAGCGAAATCACAATAAATGGTGAACCTTCGGGCCTTATCAGTTTGCAAGCTCCGGTAGGGACCGCAGACACGCTGGAAATCGGTGGATGCAGTGGGGCCGGCGCGAACTTTGCCGGTTCGCTTGCAGAAAGCCGGCTATGGAACACATGGATCAGCCTCGACGACATCCTCAGTTTTGAGCCCGTCACCGGGGATCTTAGTACCGAGGATAGTCCCTACCAGCTTTTGTTGCAGGCCCAACTCACTTCAAATGGGAACAGGGCCGTGCTGATAGAACGAAACGCTTCACTCCCCGGAGCAACTCCATGACACCTGCACGCTCCATTCGTCGTGGCGAACACAAGCTGCGGGGTTACTATGGCGCCATCTTGGCTTTGTTGGTCACTCTTCTGTTTGCCGCAGGAGATGCCGAAGCTGCCCGCAAGAGCAAGAAGAACAGCCGCGAGGCACAGCAAAAAGTAATTACCAAAGTTGTCAAAGAGCGTGACAATCTCAGCATGAGTGAAGCTGAAATGGCAAATGTTCTCGGGACGACGTTTGCCGCCATCAAGGCCAAGGACGACGATATAAAGTCGCTCATCGAGTCGATGCGGGGTAACTATGACGCGCTGAATGATGCAAACAAATTGGTTGGCGAAACTGAAGCCGCACTGACCCAATCGACCGCTGATCTGGGAAATGCAATCGGACAATTGAAAGCGGCGCAAAGCGCTCAACAGCGCCTTACGCAGCCATCAAGCGCGGCGACCAACTCGACGGCGCCTGTTCAAACGGTTGGTACTCAGGCACAGATTGCCAACGCAAATGCGACACTTGCTGAAAAACAGGCAAGTCTGCGCGACGAATTGCAAAACTACCGCACGGCCAAAGATGCTTATGCCCGGGCCATCGCGGCCTCCCAGCAGCTTGAAGTGAATACCAACCCAAATCTGGCTGCCGCCATCAGGGTTCTCCGGGCGGAACAGTTGGCTCTTCGCGCTGGTTTGGTGCCGGCGATTACTGATGGCGAATTCGGTAGACTAAGCGCTGCAATGCTCCCACAGGGGGCAACACAGGCACAGGGAGCAGTTCAGACGCAGGGCAACGGTCAGACACAGATCTACGGACAGACATCGCTTAGCGCTGCCCTTCAGGCCCAAGGAAACAACCAGACGCAGGTATATGGGCAAACGTCGCTCGCGACCGATCCACAAAACATCTACGGTGCCGCGCCGCTGCCGATGGTCCAATTGCAAAACCAGCAATACGAGGCCTTCGCGCCGCAAAACAATATCCCTGCGGCACCCGCTCAACCGAACACTACTGAACCAGCTTATGGTGAAACATCGCTCTCTGACCCATGAGGGTCAGCGCACGGGGAGGCGCGAAGTGAATCAACGGGTCAAGGCCACGGCATTCGCGACTCTGTCAATTGCGCTTTTGAGTTTTCTATGGGGGATGTTTGGTGTTGCACCCGTGCTGGCACAGTCCGATGCGGACCTTGAGGTGCGGTGGTCACAGATTCCAAGCCCAGCCCTTGTCGGAGACAAGCGCCCCGTTGGCGTCGGCATGGCCGGCAACGGGCACTGGATTACTTCGCGCGCATATATTGACGGGAATTCCCAGAAAGGCCTGAGCGCCAATGCGGCGACCGGCTCGCGTTTCTTCGGTGACCCCGAAAGCGTCGAGCGGTTCAACGACATCAATTTCTACTACTCGACGCTGACCGAGATTGACGGTCATGGCACCATCTATGCGCTGTTCAACCAGGCCAGCGTTGGCAAAATCACCGCGAAAGGCAGCGAGGTGTATATCGGC
This sequence comes from Paracoccaceae bacterium, assembly GCA_049289975.1. Taxonomy (GTDB): domain Bacteria; phylum Pseudomonadota; class Alphaproteobacteria; order Rhodobacterales; family Rhodobacteraceae; genus TMP-24. The sequence goes on from JBATMT010000633.1 coordinate 1,899, forward strand.
ACCAAGGCGCTCGGTGAGGGAATGGCGGCGTATAATGCCAGCCTTGCCAAAGATCTGGGCGTCAATGACGACGGGGCCCTGTGGCGCATCGGTGTAGAAAAGGCCCCGGGCGGATATGTCGTCGACCGCTACGACACGGCCGCAGACACATGGGAACGAATATCAGGCGGTGCAGTGAAGATTGACGTAGACCCGCAGGGTCTGCCGTGGGTTGCCAACGATCAGGGCGCGATCTGGCACTGGTCAGGTAACAGCTGGCAAGCGGCCATCGGCAAGGCCCGGGACATAGCGGTGGGTTCTGACGGTGTCGTCTGGATCATAAGCTCGGAAGGCACGTACACCGGACGCCCTTGCTTTCTGCGGTCTTGGGATGCGCAGAACGGCAAGACCGAATGGCACTGCGCCTCTGACTTGCCCGCCGACTTTGGCGCCGTGAACATCGCAGCTGGTCGGCATGGAGAAGCACTTGTGTCGGACAATCGTGGCCGTCTCTGGAGATCTCATCCGGATGTCCGCGATCCGGAACTGGACGTAACCTCGACGGGAACGTTTGATTTGGCCAAAGCCACCGATATCGGGAAAACCGGCCCGGTGACCGCGGCGACAAGTCAGGCAGACCGAGCCAATCTCGACATGATGAACGGAGGCGCGATTTCGCTTTGGTTCCAGATCGGCGCTGCGGCTGTTGCCACCAAGGATGCGACGGTTCTGGATGCCGAGACATTTGCGTTCGTCAAGCAAGGTCTCGGCGCTGATGCAGACGCAACACTGGCCGAAATCGGCATCGTCGAGGGTACAGGCAGCGAAGGGTGCCTGCTTTCGCACGGTTCATCCAATAGTACCAAGTTCAGCCTTTGCCTTGATGGAACACTGACGAACCTTGCCGTTACAATTGGCAAGCAGGTGGTCAACGTACCGGTTTCTGGCCTTTCAGGTGTGCCGCAGAACCTTTTGGTACGCGCGGCATCTGAAGGTCCAGACAAGGACATGGTATTGAGAGTCTGGCTGAACGGTATGGCACTTGGACCATGGTTTTTGGAAAAGCAAAGCCGGGTCGATCCGGATGGCCGCACGACCGTGCGGATCGGCGCCGACGCAGAAGGTGAACGGAAATTTCGCGGCAGCATCGGCGGGGTCCGGGTGTGGGCCGATCCGGTCGATCCTGCAGCAGTATCGGCTGCACCTTTCGTCCAGCGCGCGTCCAGTCCGGCGCTACCTGGATATCCCGTGCTTGTCCTTGATGCACCGCTGACACCAGAACAACCTTCGATCACGCTGATGCCTCCCTCCATTGTGCCCGAGCGATTTTGGCACACGTCCGAAATCGATACGTTCAAACCGGTGATCCGACCGCCAACGAAAGCCTCTCTGACTGGCGCGGAGGGCAATTTCGTGATGCCTGACCTTTACCGTGTGCGTCTCAATCCGCCTAAATCGCCGGGCGTTCCCGCCACGATGACGATCTTTCGTGATGGCGAAGGTGGATACACTGAAGCGACTTTCGTCCAGACTGCGCGCAACAGCTATCACGGAGCGAGATCGCCGGTGACGGATGAAGCGGGCTCTTTCGACGTGACACTGGAGAAAACCTCTGTCCGCCAGACCTACAACGCGCAGGTTACCGATCGGACGGTGCCCGTGACCACTATGGTCATCGGAACTGACAGGCTCTACTCAGTTTCGCCCTTCGTCGATAATCCCGAAAAGGCTGCCGTTTCGGACAGTTTCGCCTTTCAAAGCATGGCGAGCCTGGCTGCATACAACTACCATGGCCAGGACGTTACCCTGATGTCCCCCCTGCCCGGACGCGCCTCAAAACAGCCGAAGAGCAAGATATTCCACATGTTCGACCCCAGCGACGAGCGCAGCCGCGAGTACACTGTGCAGCCACCGGTCGTAATTCCGTGGGGGACCAACTACTTCCAGATTGAACAGGGCGGTGTTGTGCAGAAGGAAACTGTCGCCAAGACGACCCGTGAGTTCCAGGATGGGTTCGGCTTCAGCCTGGGTGCCTCCGTCGAGGTGCCGGAGGTTGCTGAATTCAGCGCAAACGGTGCGTTCAAGACGTCGACCGAAAAAATGATCGCTGAAGAACGGACAGCGATTTATTCCAATGGCTGGTACGCCTATTACGCGCTGGTCGCCGACCGGGCGCGCCTGTCGCTGGACGAGAAATTCCTGATCGACGTGCAAGACCTGAAGGATGGACGGATGAAGCCTGCCCAATTCTTTTCGATCTACGGCACACACTATGCCCATGCCGTAACTTACGGCCAGCGTATCCGTTTCCAGACAATCGTTTCCAAAAAGGCGCTGTCGACCAAACTCGAAAAGGAGTGGAAGGTCGGACAGGAATCGAAGGCTGCTATAGAAGGGGTTGTCGTTGGCCTGAAGTCGGAATTTGAAAAGTCTGACTCCAGCACGTTCGAGAAGGAAAACGAGGCGCGGGATTCCTTTGCGTATGGCGAGGCTGGTGGCATTTCGAATTCTCTTGAAGAAATCATGGTCGGCGACAATGCCAACCGCGTCACCCCGGTCGCCTATGACCTTCGTCCGATCTGGGAGCTGTTCTCACCTCTCTACTTCGATGATCCGGCGATTTATCGTGATTTGCGCAGCACCATGC
>JBATMT010000634.1:0-3587 GCA_049289975.1 Paracoccaceae bacterium
CATTGCGACCCTGCGTGAAAAGCATCCCGATCACTGGAAGAAAGCCTGTGCAATCCGCACGCTGACGCTGGACGCGGTGCAAGCCGCCAACTCCGGCCATTCCGGGATGCCGATGGGCATGGCCGATGTGGCGACCGTCCTGTTTGAAAAGCACCTCAAGTTCGATCCCAAGGCACCGCACTGGCCTGATCGCGACCGTTTCATCTTGTCGGCGGGTCACGGCTCGATGCTGCTTTATTCGCTTCTGTACCTCACTGGCTATCCCGACATCACGCTCGACCAGATCAAGGGTTTCCGCCAGTGGGGCATGCGCACGGCTGGCCATCCCGAGTACGGCCATGCCGCCGGGATCGAGACCACGACCGGGCCGCTTGGTCAGGGGATTGCCAATTCTGTGGGCTTTGCGATTGCCGAAGAAAACCTGCGGGCGCGGCTGGGCGCCAAGGTGATCAACCACCACACCTATGTGATTGCCGGTGACGGTTGCCTGATGGAGGGCATATCGCAAGAAGCCCTTGCGCTTGCCGGAAAGCAGCAGCTTTCCAACCTGATCGTCTTGTGGGACGACAATGGCATCACCATCGACGGCAAGGTCTCGCTTTCGGACGTGACCGACCAGAAGGCGCGCTTCGCGGCCTCGGACTGGGCGGTCTTTTCGTGCGACGGCCATGATCCGGTGGACATCGACCGCGCACTGACGGCTGCCAAGGCGGCTGGCAAACCGGCGATGATCGCGTGCAAGACCCATATTGCGCTCGGCTCGTCCGCTCAGGACACGTCGAAGGGCCACGGCGCGCTGACCGATGCCAAGCTGATCGCCGACACCAAGGCTGCCTATGGCTGGACCAGCGCCCCGTTCGAAATCCCCGCCGACATCAAGGCCCAGTGGGAAGCGATGGGCAAGCGTGGCGCTGCGACGCGCGCAGCGTGGGAGGCTTCGGTTGCCGCCTTGCCCACCGGCAAGCGCGAGCTTCTGACCCGCATTTTTGCGGGCGATGCTCCGAAGGGCCTGAAGAAGGCAATTCTCGATGTGAAAAAGGCCGCTGCCGCCGACAAGCCCAAGCTTGCGACCCGTTCAGCTTCGGAAAAGGTGCTGACCGCAGTCAATCCGGTCATGTTCGAGACCATTGGCGGTTCGGCCGACCTGACCGGCTCGAACAATACCAAGACGCCGGATCTGGGCGTCTTCTCACCCGAGGACCGTAAGGGCCGCTACGTCTACTATGGCATCCGCGAGCATGGCATGGCGGCGGCGATGAACGGCATGGCTCTTCATGGCGGCGTCCGTCCCTACAGCGGCACCTTCATGTGCTTCACCGACTATGCGCGGGGCGCGATGCGTCTGTCGGCTTTGATGGGCATTCCGGTCGTCTATGTGATGACCCACGATTCCATCGGCCTTGGCGAGGACGGGCCAACGCACCAGCCGGTCGAGCATCTGGCGATTTGCCGGGCGACACCAAACACACTGACCTTCCGGCCCGCCGATCTGGTGGAAACAGCCGAGGCATGGGAACTTGCCCTGACCTCGACCAAGACGCCCTCGGTGCTGGCACTGTCGCGGCAGAACTTGCCCACCGTGCGCACCAGCCACACCGCCAAGAACCTGACGGCGCAGGGCGGCTATGTGCTGGCCGAGGCGACTGGCAAGCGTCAGGCGATCCTGATGGCGACGGGTTCAGAAGTGGAAATCGCACTCAAGGCTCGCGACCTGCTGGAAGCCGAAGGCATCGGCACCCGCGTCGTCTCCATGCCCTGCATGGAACTGTTCGCGGCCCAGCCAGACGCCTATCGCCGCAAGGTCCTGCCTGCCGGTCCGGTGCGCGTGGCTGTCGAAGCTGCCGTGCGCATGCCATGGGACCGCTTCCTGATGGGCGAGCGTGGGCGCGAGGGCAAGGCCGGGTTCGTCGGCATGAGCCATTTCGGCGCGTCTGCCCCGGCAGAACGACTCTACAAGGAGTTTGGTATCACGGCGGAAAACGTAGCAGCACAGGTCAAATCGCTCCTCTGACCTGAGGAAAAGTTTGCAAAAGGCCGCGCCCCAATATGCGCGGCCTTTTCATTTTCTGCTTGCAAATATCCCCGCCGGAGGCATCCGCGCTCACAACGAATGCCGCCCTCTGATGGACGCCGCTCCCTTGGCAGAACCGCTAAGATTTGGTTAACAATAAAACGTAAGCCATTGATATAATGCGCATTTAGTTTTTGTCCGCGTGCGGACAAAACGAACAAGCGCCCGCTTGCGTCAGTGCCCGGCCGGAGCCTTGCCGCTCAGCTTTTCCCAGATCGGGCCGATGATGCGGGTTGCCACTGGGATCAGAACAAGGCCGAGGATGGTGCCGAACACACCGTCGAGCGCAGCCTTGACCAGCCAATGAACAGCGCCTTCCGCCTGCGGAATCGCATGGGCGGCAAGCTCGGCCAGATGTTCGATCTCGTGGCCAAGCCAGGTGAAACCGAAGAATTCCAGCCCGTGAATCACGATGGACCCACCGACCCACAACATGGCGGCGGTGCCGAGCGTTGACAGGAACGACATGAGTTTCGGCATCCCGGCCACCAGCCCCCGCCCGATGGAGCGGGTCAGAGACAGGCGCCCGCGCCGCGCCATGAACAGCCCCACGTCATCCATCTTCACGATCAGCGCGACCGTGCCATAGACGGCAATGGTGATGCCCGCGCCAACGATGGCGAGGGTGATCGCTTCAAGCCAGATCGAGCTTTCCGGGATGGCGGCCAGCGCGATGGTCATGATCTCGGCCGACAGGATAAAATCGGTCTTGATTGCGCCCGCCACCTTTTCTTCTTCCAGATGGCTCGGGTCCTTTGTGTCGAAATCTTCCTCGACCTCGTGGTCGGCATGGGGAAAGAGCGCGTGGAAGACCTTCTCGGCACCCTCGAAACACAGATAGGCACCGCCAAGCGCCAATAGCGGCGTGATCGCCTGCGGCAGGAAGGCAGACAGCAGGATCGCAGCCGGCAGCAAGATCAGGAGCTTGTTCTTGAGACTGCCAAGCGCGATGCGCCAGATGATCGGCAATTCCCGCTTGGCCTCGAAACCGTGGACATACTTGGGCGTGACGGCCGTATCGTCAATGACGACGCCTGCAGCTTTGGCACCGGCCTTGGCGGCAGCACCCGCCACATCGTCGATAGATGCCGCAGCCACCTTGGCGATAGCCGCCACATCATCCAGAAGCGCCAGAAGTCCGCTCATACCTGCCCCGTCCCTTGTTTCGGCATAACCTAGTGAATGATGCCGCCAAGACAAGGCGCGTCGCCGCGCAAACAGTGAAGTCAACCATTGCAGATTGTTGACTCTGTTTTCGCTAACAGATGGCTGTTTCCGCTAACAGATTGAATTAGCGGGTTTTATCACCTCTCTGGCTTTGGTATGCATAGCAATGATCGGCCCGGCAAGGGCCTCACGCCCTGCTAGAGGAGATCGCTCATGACCGTCACCATCGGCATCAACGGCTTCGGCCGCATTGGCCGCTGCACGCTGGCCCACATCGCGGAAGCGGCGCGGAATGACGTTCAGGTGGTCCGCATCAACGCGACCGGCCCGATCGAGACCAACGCACACC
>JBATMT010000635.1:0-3056 GCA_049289975.1 Paracoccaceae bacterium
TGCGAAGATGACGACGCCCGAGATTGCGAAAGCGATGATCAGATTGATCAGGGGGATCAATACCACGTCGGCCCAACGCGGAAGTTTCTGCATCACGACACCCCTTTGGTGCTGCCTGTGTCGGTGACACCTGCCATCAAAAGCCCCAGTTCGCGTTCGTTGGTTTCGGCTGGAAGTCGTTCTCCCATGATCTGTCCGTCAAACATCACGGCTATCCGGTCTGAAAGACTCATGATTTCGTCGAGTTCCACCGAAATGAGAAGAACGGCCTTTCCTGCGTCTCGCAGTTCGACGATCCGCTTGTGGATGAATTCGATTGCCCCGATATCGACGCCGCGCGTTGGCTGACCTACCAGAAGCAGGTCGGGATTTCGTTCGATTTCGCGCGCAAGAATGATCTTTTGCTGATTGCCGCCGGAAAAGTTCTTGGCCGCCAGTGCCGGTATGGGCGGGCGGACGTCAAACCGCGCCATCTTGCCCTCGGTGTCCTTGATCACCGCGTCGTTGTCCATGAAGAACGCATTCTTCTGGTAAGCGGGGTCATGGTGATAACCGAAGGCGACGTTCTCCCAGGCGGTAAAGTCCATGATCATGCCCAGATGCTGCCTGTCCTCGGGGACATGCGCAATTCCATCGGCCCGCCGCGACTGGCCGTCAGAATGTTTGCCAGTCAGATCAAGCTCGCGGCCATTTACCTGCACGGAGCCCGTGCCGTGCTTGATGCCGCCCAACACCTCCAGGAGTTCGGATTGTCCATTGCCAGAAACGCCTGCGATGCCGAGGATCTCACCAGCCCTTATGGTCAGGCTGATCCCTTTGACCCTCTCGACATTCGCCTCGTCGCGGACACGCAGGTTGTTGATTTCCAGAACGACCTTGCCTGGGACGGCAGGTTGCTTTGGGACGTGCAGAAGCACTTTGCGACCCACCATCAGTTCGGCAAGTTGTTCGGGGCTGGTCTCGGCCGTCTTGACGGTCGCCGTCATCTCTCCCCGGCGCATCACGCTTACCGTATCGGTTATCTCCATGATCTCGCGCAGCTTGTGCGTGATGAGGATAATGGTTTTGCCCTGGTCCTTGAGGCCCTTGAGAATTCGGAACAGGTGATCCGCTTCATCGGGGGTCAGCACGCCTGTCGGCTCGTCAAGGATCAGGATCTCGGCATGCCTATACAGGGCCTTTAGAATTTCCACCCTCTGCTGGTGACCGACAGACAGATCTTCGATCAGCGCGTCCGGGTCGACGTCCAACTCATATTCTGCCGCAAGCTCGGCGAGGGACTTGCGCGCCTTGGCAATCGACGGACGCAGCAATGCCCCGTCTTCTGCGCCAAGGATGACATTCTCGACGACCGAAAAATTCTGCACCAACTTGAAATGCTGAAAAACCATCCCGATGCCTGCCCGGATCGCGGACTGACTGTCGGGAATGGCGGTCGGTTTGCCACCTATCAGAATTTCACCCGAGTCCGCCTTGTAGAACCCGTAGAGGATCGACATCAGAGTGGACTTGCCTGCTCCGTTTTCGCCGATAATCCCGTGGATCGTGCCACGCATGACACGAATGGAGATGTCCTTGTTGGCCTGAACCGAGCCGAAGGCCTTCGAGATGCCACGCAACTCTATAGCTGGAGCGGCAGTAACCTGCCGCTCCTGAACTTTTTCCCCCATCATGTCCGTAAAACTCAGTTCACGGGGCAGGTATTGTCTGTCGAATAGTCATGAACCTGGATTTCGCCAGCCTTGATCTTTTCGGCAGCAGCATCGACAGCCGCCTTCATTTCAGGGGTGACCAGAGCCTTGTTGTTGTCGTCGAGTGCATAGTCGACGCCACCGGCCTTCAGGTCCATGACATTGACGCCAGGCTTCATGTCGGCGCCTTCCTTGAACGCATCGTAGACGGCGTTGTCGACGCGCTTCAACATGGAGGTCAGCACTTGGCCCGGATGCAGATGGTTCTGGTTGCTGTCGACACCGATGGACAGGATGCCTTCGTCAGCTGCTGCTTGGAGGACACCGATGCCTGTGCCGCCGGCTGCTGCATAGATCACGTCAGCGCCCTGGGACTTCTGTGCTTTTGCGAGTTCCGCGCCCTTCACCGGGTCGTTCCACGCCGCGGGGGTCGTGCCTGTCATGTTCTCGATGATTTTCGCGTCAGCATTCACCGCTTTCACGCCTTGGGCGTAGCCGCAGGCAAACTTGTGGATCAGCGGAATGTCCATGCCGCCCACGAAGCCAACGGTTCCGGTTTTCGACGCCATCGCGGCCATCATGCCCACCAGATAAGAGCCTTGCTCTTCGGTGAAGACAACCGACTTCACGTTCGGCTGTTCGACCACCATGTCAATGATGGCGAACTTTGTATCCGGGAAGTCGGGAGAGACGGTATTCAGCGCATCAGCGAACCCAAAACCGGTCATGACGATCGGATTGGCCCCGGCCTCTGCCAGGCGACGCAGAGCTTGTTCGCGCTGGGCTTCGGATTGCATTTCAAGTTCCTTGAAAGTGCCTCCGGTTTCATCAGCCCAGCGCTTGGCGCCTGCGTAAGCTGCTTCGTTGAAGCTTTTGTCGAACTTCCCACCCAGATCATAGATGATCGCCGGGTCGGCGAGCGCCATGCCCGAAGAAAGCGCAAGCGTCGCTGCCGCGCCGAGGAATTTTTTCATGAGGGTCATCATTTGCTCCCTGAATGACACACTTGTCCATAGTGGACGCCTCCGACCTTTCCGGTCGGTGCGATCTCTTACGGATCAAGTGGATTAGGGCGAAAGCTGCCTTGTCGGTCAACAGGATTCGTGCGCACTGACCCGGCGGTTTTACCTTTTGGTCAAAGTTTCTGCGGAGCGAGTGAAACGACTGGCGAGATTATGCTGCAATAGGTCAGAGCGTCTGTCGCGCCATTTGGGCCAGAGTAGTAACCCTTGCGCCGCCCGGTCCTTGCAAAGCCAAGGGACTCGTAGAGCAAGATTGCCGGGATGTTGTCGGCGGCCACTTCAAGAAACATGCGATCTGCCCCGCGCGAGATCGCCTCGCGGAGCAGCTTGCGCAACATATCTC
>JBATMT010000636.1:0-2674 GCA_049289975.1 Paracoccaceae bacterium
CCGCAGATCTCTACGCGAGCCGCTGGCAGACATTCCGGCATGTGACGCTGCCCCTCCTCGCACCTGCGGTTCTGGCGGGTGCAATGCTGGCGTTCGTCATCTCTCTTGATGACGTTGTGATTACCGAGTTCATCAAGTCCCCCGGTCAGGATACATTGCCGACCTACATGCTGGGCCAGCTGCGCCGGGCAATGAAACCTGACGTGAATGCAATTTCCACCGGGCTGCTGGCACTGACGCTTGTCATGCTCAGCGCCTTCTTCCTACTTACGAAAAAACGGGATTGAACCCGACCTATTCGAACCAAGTCCAACCAAGGAGACCACTCAATGCGTAAGTTTCTGGTGGCAACCGCCATGGTGATGGCAAGCGCGTCGCTTGCCCATGCCGAAGGCGAGTTGTTCTTGTACAACTGGGGCAACTACACGAGCCCCGACATGATCAAGAAATTCGAGGACAAGTACGGCGTCAAGGTGACGATCACCGACTTCGATTCGAACGATACGGCTTTGGCGAAAGTCGAGGCTGGCGCGAGCGGCTTCGATCTGGTGGTTCCGTCCGCCGGTTTCGTCGGCGTCTATGCCGAGAAGGGCCTTATTCAGGAACTCGACCTGACCAAGCTGCCGAACCACAAGAACATCGCACCCGAGTGGATGGATGTAACCTGGGATGCGGGTCGCAAATGGTCGGTTCCGTGGCAGTGGGGTTCGACCGGCATGTCAGTCAACACGACCGACTATGCGGGCGACATCAACACCTCGGCGATCTTCATGGACCCGCCGGCGGAACTGGTTGGCAAGATCAACGTCATTCCGGAAATGGGTGACGTGCTGGCACTTGCGACCATGTATGAGGGTGGCGAGGTCTGCTCGGAAGATCCCGAGGTCATGAAGAAAGTACGCGACGCGCTTCTGGCCGCCAAGCCGAAGTGGATGTCGATGGACTATTCCACCGTCGAGAAGATGACCAACCACGACTATGCCGCGACCGTTGACTGGAACGGCTCGGCGCTTCGTGCGCGTCTGGCCAACAAGGACGTGGCCTATGGCTATCCGAAGGAAGGCTACGGCCTTTGGATGGACAACGTCGTGCTTCTGAAAGACGCCAAGAACGTCGACAACGCCTATCTGTTCCTTGATTTCATCATGGACCCGGAAAACGCAGCGATGCTGTCGGCATTTGCCCGCTATGCCAACGGCATTGCCGGGTCGGAGGCTTTCATGCCTGCGGACATGAAGGACGCGCCGGAACTGGTGCCGCCGCCGGAAGCCAAGGACACCGGTCACTTCGTGACTGTCTGCACCGGCAAGGCGCTGGAATATCAGACGGCGATCTGGACCGAACTGCAGAAATAAGCACGCCTGGGCATAGCCCGAGTGATTTGGGCGGGGGGCGATGCCTCCCGCCTTTTCAATTCCGGTGTTGGGGACGCAGACATGGATCTGACAGAGCAAAGCGCGGTCGAACTGGCGGCAGGAATTCGGGCGAAGTCCCTGACCGCTGTCGGGATCATGGAAGCCTTTCTCGACCGCATCGACCGGGTGAATGGACAGGTCAATGCCATCATCAGCCTCCGGGACCGCTCGGCCCTGCTCGACGAGGCACGACAGGCCGACCGGGTCGAGCCGACAGGTCCGCTGCACGGATTGCCGCTGGCGGTAAAGGATCTGGCCGCGACGAAGGGGCTGCGAACGACATGGGGCTCGCCGTTGTTTGCCGACTTCGTCCCCGGAAAGGACGATCTGATCGTGGACAGGATGCGGTCAGCCGGGGCCATCTTCATCGGCAAGACCAACACACCGGAATGGGGGCATGGGTCGCATTCGTTCAATCCGGTGCATGGGGTGACCCGCAACCCCTATGATCTGGGCAAAAGCGCCGGAGGGTCGTCAGGTGGCGCAGCGGCGGCGCTGGCCGCACACATGCTGCCGGTAGCGGACGGGTCAGACATGATGGGCTCGCTGCGCAATCCGGCGGCCTTTTGCAACATCTACGGGTTTCGCCCGACCTGGGGTCTGGTACCTGCCGATGCCGAGGGTGACACGTTCTTGCATACGCTGGCGACCGAAGGGCCGATGGGGCGCACGGTCGGGGATGTTGCCCTGTTGTTGGGCGTGCTGGCGGGGCCAAATCCGCAGGTGCCGTTCGGTCGCGCGTCCGAAGATTTTGTCAGCCGGCTGGAGGCTTCGGTTCGGGGCAAGCGCATCGGCTGGCTTGGTGATTGGGGCGGAGCCTATGGCTGCGAGCCGGGCATCGTGGATCTCTGTCGCAAGGCTCTGACCGTCTACGAGGACATGGGCGCCGTGGTCGAGGAGGTGCGACCGCCCTACCCGGCCGAAAAGCTGTGGTCGAGCTGGATCACGCTTCGCGCCATGCTGAACGCGAACGGGATGAAGGCGCTCTATGCCGACCCCGTCAAGCGGGCGCAGTTGAAGCCGGAAACGGTGTGGGAGATCGAGCGCGGTCAGGGACTGGGCGCGGCAGAGGTCTATGAGGCGTCGGTGATCCGGTCGCGGTGGTATGCCCACGCGGCACGGCTCTTCGAGACGTACGATGCGCTTGCGATGCCAGCGGCGCAGGTCTGGCCGTTCCCGGCGGAGTGGCGCTGGCCGGAAAAGATCAATGGCCGGATGATGGACACCTATCACCGCTGGATGGAGGTGGTGGTGCCGGT
>JBATMT010000637.1:0-1806 GCA_049289975.1 Paracoccaceae bacterium
GCCATGTAGGCGCAAAGTTCAGGTCCCGATTAGTAGCGAGCGTCACCATGAGTCCCTTCACCAAGCCGTCCATTGCCGTTCTGGCGCAGGGAGCCCCGTTCCAGGACAACGACATTACGCCTACAGCAAAACGCATTACACTTCCGCGTCTTGCCACTATCGCCGCCGTAGCCGCTGTGCTGTTCATCGCCAAGGACGTCTTTCTGCCTTTGGCGATAGCAATGCTGATCACCTTTGCCTTGTCGCCTCTGGTGACCCGCCTGAGACATCTTGGCCTGCCATTGATTGCAACCGTGCTGACCGTGGTTGCCGCGACTTTCGCGGCCATCGCTCTGTTCGGACTTGTCGTAGTCGGCCAACTTGGTTCGCTTGCGCAAAACCTGCCAGCGTTTCAGGCGAACATTGTCACCAAGTTGGAGAATTTGAAATCGAGTGGTGACGGCAACAGCATCGCCGCACGGCTATCCAAGATGATCAGCACGATCAACGACGAAATAGGCTCCGCGCTTCCTGCCACGGCACCCGCCCAGAATGCCACCGTCACTGCGGCTGGAGAGGTGACCTCACAGACGCCCTCCAAACCCATCAAAGTCGAAGTCGTCGAGAGCAAAAGTGCCGTTGGCATGATCCAGGATCTCGTGTTGCCCATCGTCAGTCCGTTGGCGACAAGCGGGCTGGTTATCGTTGTCGTGATATTCATGCTTTTGGAACGTGAGCATCTGCGCGACCGGTTCATCAGGCTTGTTGGGTCCAATGACCTGCACCGCACGACCCAAGTACTTGAAGATGCGGGCGGGCGCGTCGCGCAGTATCTGCAGATCCAGCTCTTGGTGAACGTCATCTACGCCGTTCCAATTGGCATCGGGCTTTATCTGATCGGCGTCCCCAATGCTCCGCTGTGGGGTATGTTGACGCTTGTCCTTCGCTTCGTGCCTTACATCGGTTCGGCGCTTTCGGCGGCGTTCCCTCTTTTTCTCGCATTCGCCGTCTCGCCGGACTGGTCGGCCGTCATCTGGACAGCAGCGCTCTTTGTCGTGGTGGAGTTGGTGACGTCCAACATTGTCGAGCCTTGGCTCTATGGATCGCGTACAGGGGTCAGCCCGCTGGCCATTATCGTGGCGGCGATCTTCTGGACATGGATCTGGGGACCACTTGGCCTTGTCCTTTCGACACCGCTTACCGTCTGTTTGGTGGTGCTGGGCCGCCATATTCCGCAGTTCGAATTGTTCGACATCCTGTTTGGAGACGAACCGGTCCTTGCCGCACATGCGCGGCTTTACCAGCGCCTTCTTGCGGGTGATGCGATGGAGGCAACATTTCGCGCTGAAGAGGCTCTGGAGGACAACTTTCTCGCGGATTACTATCACTCGACAGTCATCCCTGCCCTGCTGCTCGCTCAAGGCGACCGGGAACGTGATGTGTTGACGTCGGAGCAGGAGGACCGCCTTGCTTCGACGGCCCTGACTATGGTCAGGGATCTTCAGGAAATAGTGACCGAGGAAATCGAGGAAGACGAAGAGGAAGCACCGCAACCGGAAAGCGCCGCCGAAACACCATCCGGCGAGGGATTCAGCATCATTTGTGTTGGCGGAAGAAATCCGCTCGACAATGTCAGTGCGGCTATGCTGGCGCAGACGCTTGAGATCGAGGGCGCGGAAGCGACCCACCTTACATCTGACGACTTGTCGCCATCACGTTTCAAATCTCTCGATTTGGTAGGCAAGGATTGCATGATCCTGTGCTTCCTGGATCCGTCTCCTACCAAAGCGTCATTGCTTCACATACGCCGCATCAAGCGATCTGCGC
>JBATMT010000638.1:0-2565 GCA_049289975.1 Paracoccaceae bacterium
CATAGGGCGAATCTTCAGCCGGGTGATGCGATTTTCCTTTCGATCCATCACCTCGAAGCGAAAGCCGTGGAAGTTGAAAGTTTGTCCCTCGGCCGGGATCGCCTGCGCTTCGTGGATCACCAAACCGGCAATCGTGTTTGCTTCGGCATCGGGTAAGTCCCAGTCAGCGGCGCGGTTGAGATCGCGGATCGTCATGGCGCCATCAACAATGTAGTCACCGCTCTCCGTGGGTTTCAGAGGCTGATCCCCTTTTGGATCGAACTCATCGGCAATCTCTCCGACGATTTCCTCGAGAATATCTTCGAGTGTGATCAGACCCCGCAAATCGCCGTATTCGTCGACCACCAGCGCGAAATGAGTGCTGCGCTTCAGAAATTCGCGCATCTGTTCGTTCAGTGGTGTAGTGTCTGGAACGAAGTAGGGCTTCTTGGCGACGCTCATGATGTCGAGATCTTGGATCGACGCGAGTGTGCCGCCATCGCCACGAATAAGTTTTTCGACGGCGCGCAATAGGTCTTTGGCATGGACAACGCCAAGTATGTTTTCGCGCTCGCCTCGATAGATCGGCAAGCGGGAATGGTGCGAGGCGAGGACCGTCGTCAAGATCTCTCCAGGTGTTGCGCCGATGTCTATCATCTCGATCTTCGAGCGATGAAGCATGATTTCATCGACGGTGCGGTCTGACAGGTCGAGCGCACCCAGAAGGCGGTCGCGGTCTTCCTTGTGGACGGTGCCTTCCGAGTGCGCGAGGGCAAGTGCGCCGGCAATTTCCTCGTGGACGGAGAACATGTGGATGTTCGGATCAGCGCGGACCCCGAACAGGCGCAAGATGCCTCGCACGATTGCCTGAACTAGAGCCAGTATTGGCGACAGAATGCGCATCAGCAGACGCACGATCACAGCGACCCGTGCCGCAACAGTTTCAGGGTAGGTGATGGCATAGGTTTTAGGCAGGACTTCCGAGAAGATCAGGACCAAGATGGTCATTACTGCCGTCGCGATCACGACGCCGTTGTCACCGAAAAGCCGGGTGAGAAGAGCCGTGGCCAGCGAGGCAGACAGGATATTGGCGATGTTGTTGCCAAGCAGCAGCGCGCCGATCAGTCGTTCATTGTCTTCGGTCACAGTCAGCGCGGTTTTTGCGCCAACGCTGCCCTTATCGGCCTGCGCCCGAAGCTTCGAACGCGAGGCACCGGTCAGTGCCGTCTCTGAGCCTGAAAAGAAAGCAGATAGCATGAGCAGGCAAACTATGCCGCCTGCCGTGAGCCAAAACGAGGAATCGAAAGTCGCCGCCATTGGTGTGAGCCTGCGCTGATTACATCGCCCTGTATGAACGGACGCGGCTTGGCCAGCAAGCGACTAGCTGTCAGTGCGCTTGCGGCGGCCCTGGCCGACAGTATGCAATGGGGCGTTTGCTAGCGGGTGATGTTCAAACACCAGCTCTTTGAGCTTCTCATCAAGGACGTGGGTGTAGATTTCGGTTGTGGCGATATCGGCGTGACCGAGGAGCGTCTGGATGACCCTCAGATCGGCACCGCCAGCCAGAAGGTGGGTTGCAAAGGCGTGGCGCAGTCGATGGGGCGTAACATCGTCAGGCGATACGCCGCCCTTGACCGCGATATCCTTGAGGAGGCGGTGCATGACCTGGCGCGATATATGACCCTCGACGCCGCGGGCAGGGAAAAGGAAGCGCGAATGCGGCTGTCGTTGGGACAGTCGCCGGGCTTCTTCATCTCGATCGCGGATCAAAAGCCAGTTTGCCAGCGCGCGGCGCGCCGGGGACGACAGCGGAACCAGACGTTCCTTCTCGCCCTTGCCGCGCACAAGTATCATTTCACGGTCGCCTCGCGCTGCCTGAACCGGCAGACTGACTAGTTCGCTGACCCGCATTCCAGTGGCATAAAGCAACTCCATCAGGCAAAGGTTGCGCGCACGCTCGGCTTCGGACTTCCCAAGCGTTTCGGCAGCAGCAAGGAGAGCATTGACCTGAGTCTCGCTCAGGGTTTTCGGCAAGGTTCGCTCCATGCCAGGGCCTTTAATGCGAAGCGACGGGTTGTCGTTGCGCCAGCCCTCTTCGAACGCAAAGCGAAAGAGCTGACGAACCGCAGACAGCCGCCGGGCGCGCGTCGCGCGTGACAGGCCATTTGCGGCACAACTGACGAGGTAGTCTTCGATGTCATCCTGGTTGGCTTCTTCAAAAGTGCGACTGCGATGCAGGATAAAGGCCGCGAAGTCCTTAAGATCACGTCCATAGCCGAGGAGTGTATTGCGGGCTGCATCGAGTTCTGCGGCTTGGGCTTCAAGGAAGGCCGATATCCAGCGATCCGTTTCGGCTGGCGCTGACATCAGCCACGCCGCTCCAGTAGCAAGAGTTCAAGCGATGCGCGGCGTGCGGTAGCTTCCATCCCGGCAGAGCGAAGGAGGACAAGGCCATCGGTCACATCGCGCAGATCGCCGCTAGCACCGAGCGTAACCTTCTCGATGGCCTTCAGAACAGCGGCCCCGAGTTGATCGTTCGCAAGAAGTTGTGCGAAGGCTTCTCCTGGCTTGGCATCGGGCTTGAAC
>JBATMT010000639.1:0-9836 GCA_049289975.1 Paracoccaceae bacterium
GGCACGGACCGCGCAGAAGTCGGCGCGGCGCTGGGCGCGATTGCTTCGGATTTGAGATGGACGCGACGGTCTTCTGCCGATCCGTCGGAGCCGATCTTCTGGAATGGTCACGCCAACGCACTGATCATGGGGCAAGGCGGTCTGGAGGAGCGTGATGACCTTTGGATCGGGGTGACGCTGATGGCGCCGGACATCACCTATGTCGATCACGACCACCCGCCCGAGGAGGTCTATCTGAGCCTGTCACCAGGGGAATGGTGGAACGCAGACATGGACTGGACCGATCCGGGCATGACTGGCTTGATCTACAATCCGCCCGGCATCCGCCACGCCATGCGGTCGGGCGCCAAGCCATTCCTTGCCTTGTGGTTTTTACCGCTTTGAGCAGGCTGGCGTCTTGCGCAGCAACTTGCGCGTTCTGCCGCCATGCGCGTGATCTTTTTCTAGCGCGCGACCGCGTTCTTCGCTAGAGTTCCGTTCAGACCCGGCAAACGGGCGGACTGAGGCAGCAAGAGCGGAAAATCATGACCGAGATGGTATTCGGCACGGCGCCGATCAAGGCCGGAGAACCGATTCTTCCGCGCTGGTGGCGCACGATTGACCGCTGGTCGCTGTTCATGGTCATGGCACTTTTCGGGCTGGGGCTGTTGCTCGGGCTGGCGGCGTCGGTGCCACTGGCCGAAAAGAACGGCCTGCCGCCCTACTACTACGTCACACGGCAGGCGTTTTTCGGCGTGATGGCACTGGTGGCGATGTTTGCCTTTTCGATGATGCCTGTCGATATGGTGCGCAGGCTTGGCATCGTGGGCTTCATCTGTGCGTTCATTGCGCTGATCTTCCTGCCGGTGCTTGGCACTGACTTCGGGAAGGGTGCTATCCGCTGGTATTCTCTGGGATTTGCCTCGTTCCAGCCGTCGGAGTTTCTCAAGCCGGGCTTTGTGATCGTCTGTGCCTGGCTGATGGCGGCTGCGCAAGATCTGGGCGGGCCGCCCGGACGGTTCTATTCGTTTGGCTTGACAGTCATCATCGTGCTGTTTCTGGCCTTGCAGCCCGATTTCGGGCAGGCCTGCCTTGTGCTGTTCGCGTGGGGCGTCATGTATTTCGTGGGGGGTGCGCCCTTCATGCTGCTGGTGGCGATCGGCACGATCACCGTAGGCGGCGGTCTGACGGCCTATAGCTCGTCCGAGCACTTTGCGCGGCGGATTGACGGCTTTCTTGCCGCAGATGTCGATCCGCGCACACAGATCGGCTATGCGACGAACGCCATTCAGGAAGGCGGCTTCTTCGGGGTGGGGATCGGCGAGGGCACGGTGAAGTGGACCCTGCCCGATGCGCATACCGACTTCATCATTGCTGTCGCTGCCGAGGAATTCGGGCTGATCCTCGTTTTGATCATCATCGGACTTTATACGGCGATCACGGTGCGTTCGCTGATGCGGATGATGAAGGAGCGTGACCCGTTCGCGCGACTGGCCGGCACCGGGCTTGCCTGCGCCTTTGGCGTGCAGGCTTTGATCAACATGGGTGTGGCGGTTCGTCTGTTGCCTGCCAAGGGCATGACGCTGCCGTTTGTGAGTTATGGCGGATCGTCGGTGATCGCGTCGGGCATCGTGGTTGGGATGCTTCTGGCGCTGACGCGGCGGCGGCCTCAGGGTCAGATTGCGGACATATTGCTGAAGCGGGGGCGCTGATGTCCCGTCCACCGCTTCTGTTGATGGCTGCGGGCGGGACCGGCGGCCACATGTTTCCTGCGCAGGCGCTGGCCGAGGAAATGCTGGCGCGCGGTTGGCGGGTGAAGCTGTCGACCGACGCGCGCGGTGCGCGATATACCGGTGGATTTCCCAAGGCGGTCACGGTCGAGGAGATAGCGTCGGCGACTTTTGCGCGCGGTGGGCTACTCGCCAAGGCTGGGGTGCCATTCCGGATAGCCGGGGGCGTTATGGCGGCCCTGTCGGCGCTGCGGAGGGATCGGCCAGCCGTGGTCGTGGGCTTTGGCGGTTATCCGTCAATCCCTGCGCTGGCAGCAGCGACGCTGTTGAAGTTGCCGCGCATGATCCATGAGCAGAACGGCATTCTGGGTAAGGTCAACAAGTCATTTGCGTCTCGGGTCGATGCGCTTGCATGCGGGACCTGGCCGACTGTTCTGCCCGACGGCGTGAAGGGTCTGCACACCGGCAACCCGGTACGTGCGCAGATCGTTGAGCGTGCCGGAGCGCCCTACATTCCGCCGGGCGAATATCCGATGAGCCTGTTGGTAATTGGTGGCAGTCAGGGTGCGCGCATCCTGTCGGAGGTCGTGCCGGGGGCGCTGGCGGCGCTGCCGGAGACGATGCGGGGCCATTTGCGCGTGGCCCATCAGGCGCGTGACGAAGATCTGGCGCGGGCGGTTGCAGCCTATGCCGAGGCAGGGATTTCCGCCGATGTGCAGCCCTTTTTTACGGACATTGCGCGGCGGCTTGCCGAGGCGCAGCTGGTGATCTCCCGGTCGGGAGCGTCGTCAGTTGCCGATATTGCGGTGGTCGGTCGGCCCTCTATCCTTGTGCCGTTCGCGGCAGCGACAGGAGACCATCAGACGGCCAATGCCCGCGGGCTTGTTGACGCCGGGGCGGCTATCCTGATCCCGGAAAGCCGTCTTGACAGTCAGTCGCTTGCAGGCCAGATCGCGGCGGTCCTTAGCCAACCCGAGGCCGCCGTGAAGATGGCGCACGCGGCTTTGTCGCAAGGCATGCCCGATGCCACCTTCCGGTTGGCCGAGATTGTCGAGGCGCTGGGAAGCGCCGATCAGAAGAAAGTCGAACGATGAGTGCTGCGACCAAACTTCCCGGAGAACTGGGGCCGATCCACTTCGTGGGGATTGGCGGGATCGGCATGTCGGGGATCGCTGAAGTGCTGATCACGCTTGGCTATCAGGTGCAGGGGTCGGATGCGAAGGCGTCAAAGATCACTGACCGGCTGGTGGGCCTTGGTGCGCGGTTCTTCGAGGGGCAGCGGGCCGAGAACATTGGCAACGCGGCGGTTGTCGTTATTTCTTCGGCGATCAAGAAGGGCAACCCCGAACTGGAAGAAGCGCGCAAGCGCGGGTTACCAGTGGTGCGGCGGGCCGAGATGCTGGCAGAACTGATGCGGTTGAAGTCGAACGTGGCTATCGCCGGCACGCACGGCAAGACCACGACCACGACGATGGTGGCGACGCTGCTGGACAAGGGCGGGTTTGATCCGACAGTCATCAACGGCGGCATTATCCATGCTTATGGGTCGAACGCGCGAGCCGGAGCCGGGGAGTGGATGGTCGTCGAAGCCGACGAAAGCGACGGTTCGTTCAATCGCCTGCCCGCAACCATTGCCATCGTCACGAACATCGACCCTGAACATATGGAACATTGGGGCACGATCGAAGCGCTTCGGAAGGGCTTTCTTGATTTCGTTTCGAACATTCCGTTCTACGGGCTTGCCGTGTGTTGCACTGACCATCCAGAGGTGCAGGCGCTGGTTGGTCGCGTCGCTGACCGCCGGGTCGTGACCTTTGGGTTCAATGCGCAGGCCGATGTGCGGGCGATCAACCTGAGCTACGAAAACGGCGTGGCGCATTTTGATGTGGCCTTGCAGGGCGAAGGCAAGGACAGCCTGATCGAAGGCTGCACATTGCCGATGCCGGGCGACCACAATGTGTCGAACGCGCTGGCTGCCATCGCTGTGGCGCGGCATCTGGGTATGAAGAAGGACGAGATCCGCGATGCGCTTGCCAAGTTCGGCGGCGTGAACCGACGCTTTACCAAGGTCGGCGAAGTGCTGGGCGGCGTCACGATCATCGACGACTATGGCCACCACCCGGTAGAGATCGCGGCGGTGCTGAAGGCGGCGCGGCAGGCAACGAAGGGCAGGGTGATCGCGGTTCATCAGCCGCACCGCTACACGCGCCTGTCGAACCTGTTCGAGGATTTCTGCACCTGCTTCAACGAGGCGGACGTTGTGGCGATTGCCGAAGTCTATTCGGCGGGCGAGGATCCGATCCCCGGCGCGTCGCGTGATGATCTGGTCGCGGGGCTGATCGCGCACGGTCATCGCCACGCACGCGCCATCCTGAGCGAAGATGATCTGGCGCGCCTTGTGCGTGAACAGGCGCTGCCGGGCGACATGGTGGTCTGTCTGGGCGCCGGCACGATTTCGACATGGGCCAATGCATTGCCCGGAAAACTCGCCCCATGAGCGGGGCGCTGCTCGCCGCGTGCCTCTGGGCGATTGCCGCGACGGTGACGGCCTTTCTTCCGATGCGCCTGCAGTTTCCCCCGGGGATACTGTTGCTGATCCTCGCGCCGTTCCTGCTTGTGTGGATCGGGTTTGATCAGGGCTTTTGGGTGGCAATCCTTGCGTCACTGGGTTTTCTGTCGATGTTCCGTCGGCCGATGATCTATTTCGGACGCAAGCTGTTCAAGGGCGATGGAGGAGCAGCATGAGTTGGTCACTCGTCGGCGTTTGCGTCTGGATCATCGTGACCTCGGTCGTGGGGATGTTTCCATCGCGCGACTATCACTGGCGGGCCGCCTATCGGCTGATCGCGGTGGGCATTCCTCTGCTGGGCTGGGTGACATATGAGAACGGCCCGGTCTGGGGGTTACTATCGCTTGCTGCCGGGGCGTCAATCCTGCGTTGGCCGGTGGTCTATCTGTGGCGCTGGGCGCGGCGGAATACCGTAGGGTAGACCCGGTCCAATGCGCTGTGCGCGCCTTGCCTCTTGATCGCTTGCCATGCAAAAGACCCTGAACCGACGGGAGCAACCCATGTCCATCTTTCCACCTGTCCGTGGGTCACTTACCCCCAACCGGGCGCTTGCCGACTTGACGTGGCTGCGTGTCGGGGGGCCGGCGGATTGGCTGTTCCAGCCAGCGGACGAGGCTGATCTGGTGGATTTCCTGCGCATGTTGCCTGCCGAAGTGCTGGTATTCCCGATGGGCGTAGGCTCGAACCTGATTGTTCGGGACGGCGGCATCCGGGCAGTGGTGATCCGGCTGGGGCGCGGGTTCAACGCCATCACGGTTGAGGGTAGCCGCGTCACGGCGGGGACGGCGGCTTTGGATGCGCATGTGGCGAAGCGGGCGGCGGAGGCCGGGGTTGATCTGACGTTCCTGCGCACCATCCCCGGCTCGATCGGGGGCGCGGTCAGGATGAACGCAGGGTGCTATGGGTCTTACACGGCTGACCATCTGATCGAGACGCGGGCGGTGCTGCGCTCTGGCGAGATAGCGACCTTGCGCCCGGGCGACCTGCATTTCCGCTATCGGCAGTCGGACCTGCCAGAGGGTGCTGTGCTGGTGTCGGCAACGTTTGAGGGCAAGATGGCCGATCCTGCTACCCTGAATGCGCGGATGGAGGAGCAGGTTGCCAAGCGCGATGCGTCGCAGCCGACGAAAGACCGGTCGGCAGGGTCGACTTTCCGCAATCCGGCGGGTTTTAGCTCGACCGGGCGCGCGGACGATGTGCATGACCTCAAGGCGTGGAAGCTGATTTCGGATGCCGGAATGCGTGGCGCGAGGCTTGGCGGGGCGCAGATGAGTGAGATGCACGCCAATTTTCTGATCAATACGGGTGGGGCAACTGCCGCTGATCTGGAAGGTTTGGGCGAATTGGTAAGAAAAAGGGTTTTCCAACAGGCGGGAATAACGCTAGAATGGGAAATAATGCGTGTCGGTGAACCGGCGGCAGAATAATAAACAATACCAAAGACTAAATCGGCGCCGTTAAGGCATCGAAAACAGGGGTGAAAAGCTCCGGGAACAGGCAAAGTGGCGGGCAGGTCGAGCAGGACAGCCCCCAAGGTGGCGGTACTGATGGGCGGACTCTCGGCTGAGCGAGAGGTTTCGCTTGCCAGTGGGCGCATGTGCGCTGACGCCCTGCGGGAGGCAGGATTTGAGGTGGTCGAGGTCGATGCGGACCGCGACCTCTCTTTGCGTTTGCGCGACGTGGCTCCCGATGTCTGCTTCAATGCCCTGCATGGTCGCTGGGGCGAGGATGGCTGCGTTCAGGGCATGCTGGAGTGGCTGAACATTCCCTACACGCACTCAGGGGTGATGGCCTCTGCCGTCGCCATGGACAAGACGCGCGCCAAGGATGCTTTCCGCGCCGCCGGTCTGCCGGTGGTCGACAGTCTGATCGCTGACACTGTCGAGGTGCGTACTCGCCACGTGATGGCGCCGCCTTATGTGGTCAAGCCAAATGCCGAAGGGTCTTCGGTCGGGGTGTATATCGTACACGATGGTGCCAATACGCCGCCGCAGCTTTCTGCGGACATGCCGAACTCTGTCATGGTCGAGACATATGTGCCAGGGCGTGAGTTGACGACTGCGGTGTTCGGCGACCGGGTGTTGGGCGTAACAGAGATCATCACCGACGGCTGGTACGATTATCATGCCAAGTATTCAGCGGGCGGATCTCGTCATGTGATTCCCGCTGCGGTTCCTGCCGAGATAACTCGGGCTTGCGAGGACTACGCACTGCGTGCCCACAAGGCTATGGGGTGCCGGGGCCTGAGCCGGACTGACTTCCGCTGGGACGAGACGAAGGGCCTCAAGGGCTTGTTCTTGCTGGAAATCAATACACAGCCTGGCATGACGCCAACGTCTCTGGCGCCGGAACAGGCTGCGTATCAGGGGATCAGTTTCCCCGACCTGTGCCGCCTGCTGGTGGAGGATGCCTCATGCAATCGCTGAGAGCAGACGAGCGGCCGGTGTCGCACTATCGCGCCGCGAAATTGCGGGAAGAGCAGGCGAGGGCGAGCTTCAGCCTGAGGCTGCCGAAACTTTCCTGGCGCCGGGTCGAAGCCGAGGAAGAGATTGCAAGGGTCACGTCGGAGGCGCGGGTCGAACCGCTTCTGCTGGGATCGCAGCGGGCAGAACCGCCGGTCGTGGCGAAGGCGCAACGGCCGCAGCCGGGCTTCTTTGCTCGCGTGACGGCGGCTGCACTTGCCAAAGACCCAACTGACCCATCGCCGACGCGGCTTGAATACCGGATCGAGCGGCTATGGCTGACGCCATTTTTCCGCGTGTTCATGCGGCTTGGTCTGCCGGTATTGGCCATCGTGGGCGTGACGACGATCTATTTTGCCAACCCCGATCACCGCGCCGCCATAGTGGCAAAGGTCGACGATCTGCGGACGCAGGTCGAGAACCGGCCGGAGTTCATGGTGTCACTGATGTCGGTTGACGGGGCGTCGGGGCCAGTTTCGGACGCGATCAGGAAGATGTTGCCGGTCAAGTTGCCCGCTTCTTCCTTTGCGATTGATCTGGAGGCAATGCGCGCCTCGATCGAACAAATCGACGCTGTAGAAAGTGCGCGGTTGAAGGTTCAAGCGGGCGGGGTTCTGGCGATTGATGTCGTCGAGCGCAAGCCCGCCATCCTCTGGCGGACGACGACGTCGCTGGAAATGCTTGATGCTACCGGGCATCGCGTTGCGACGCTGCTGGACAGGTCGGCACGGCCAGACCTGCCGGTTGTGGCAGGAGAGGGCGCGGAAAAGGCCATTCCCGAGGCTTTGGCGATCCTGAAAGCGGCGGGTCCGATCCTTCCGCGAGTGCGCGGCTTCGTACGCGTTAGCGACCGGCGCTGGGATCTGGTGCTGGACCGTGATCAGCGCATCTTGTTGCCGGCAAATGATCCGGTTGAGGCCATTGAACAGGCCATGGCGCTGGATGGCGCCGAGGAGCTTCTGGCCCGAGATATTTCCGCAGTCGATCTGCGCAATAGCGAGCGTCCGACAGTCAGGCTGACCGCAGCCGGGCTGGAAGAGATGCGTAAACTGACAGAATCCGTGACGAAGGTGGCAGGCCAATGACCGATCTATACCAGATGCAACGCGCGATGAGACACATGCGGCACGCCGCCATGCAGCGTGGTGTTGTGGCCATTCTGGATGTCGGCACATCGAAGATTGCCTGTCTGGTCCTAAGATTTGACGGGGCTGAACCCGTGCGCGAGGACGGGCTGGGCTCGCTTGCCGGTCAGGCGCAATTTCGGGTCATCGGTGCCGCAACCACCCGCTCGCGCGGGGTGCGCTTTGGCGAGATTGATGCGATTCCGGAAACCGAGCGTGCTATCCGTACGGCTGTTCAGGCAGCGCAGAAGATGGCGAACGTTCGTGTGGATCACGTGATCGCCTGCTTCTCGGGCGCGCGGCCGCGCAGCTATGGGCTGGCCGGTGACATTACTCTGCCGGGCGGACAAGTCAGCGAGCAGGACGTGGGCCGGGTTCTGGCGGCATGCGATGTGCCGGACTTCGGCGAGAACCGTGAAGTGCTACATGCGCATCCTGTGAACTTTGCGATCGACCACCGGACCGGACTGGGCGACCCGCGCGGCCATGTCGGCAACAAGCTGGCTGTGGACATGCATCTGGTAACCATCGACACGTCGGCGGTGCAGAACCTCCTTTACTGTATCAAACGTTGCGATCTGGAACTGGCGGGCATTGCATCGTCGGCCTATGTGTCCGGCATCGCCTCGCTGGTTGAGGATGAGCAGGAACTGGGTGCGGCCTGTGTGGACATGGGTGGCGGAGCCACCGGCGTTTCGGTGTTCATCAAGAAGCACATGATCTTCAGCGACAGCGTCCGTCTGGGCGGAGATCACGTAACCAGCGATATTTCCAAGGGTCTTCAGGTGCCGATGGCGGTGGCCGAGCGGATCAAGACCATGCATGGCGGCGTGATCGCGACTGGCATGGACGACCGCGAGATGATCGAGATTGGCGCCGACTGCGGCGACTGGGAGAAGGATCGCCGTACGGTGAGCCGCGCCGAACTGATCGGCATCATGCGCCCACGTGTGGAAGAGATTCTTGAAGAGACGAGGGCGCTTCTGGATGCAGCCGGATTCGAGCATCTGCCCAGCCAGCAGATCGTGCTGACAGGTGGGGCAAGCCAGATTCCGGGACTCGACGGGTTAGCGGCCAAGATTCTGGGGCAGAACGTGCGACTCGGTCGGCCCCTGAGGGTTCAGGGTCTGCCGCAAGCTGCCACCGGGCCGGCATTTTCCTCAACCGTGGGGCTATCCTTGTTTGCCGCACACCCGCAAGACGAGTGGTGGGATTTCGAGATCCCATCGGAACGCTATCCCGCCCGCTCGCTTCGCAGGGCCGTAAAATGGTTCCGCGACAACTGGTAACCCCCAAATCCTGATATCTAGGCGAAATGCCGCTTAACTGTCAGCGAGCGCCCACCACATTTTGTGGGGCATGGGCGTTTTTCGCGTGACCTTGCGCGATTCTGTCTCTAAAATCCGGCCAATGCGGGGGATAGCCCTAAGGGCACAGTGTATAGACAGGCGGATACCGATGGCATTGAATCTGATGATGAGTGACCGCGAGGAGCTGAAGCCGAGAATTACGGTTTTCGGCGTCGGTGGTGCGGGCGGTAACGCCGTCAACAATATGATCGAGAAGCAACTTGAAGGCGTCGAATTCGTTGTCGCCAACACGGATGCTCAGGCCCTTCAGCAGAGCCACTCGAAGGCGCGCATCCAGATGGGTGTGCGGGTTACCGAAGGGCTGGGTGCTGGGGCGCGCCCGTCTGTAGGGGCTGCTGCTGCGGAAGAAACGATCGAAGAAATCGTCGACCATCTGGCGGGAGCACACATGTGCTTCATCACCGCTGGCATGGGCGGCGGAACCGGCACAGGCGCTGCGCCGATCATTGCGCAGGCCGCGCGTGAGTTGGGCGTGCTGACCGTAGGCGTCGTGACCAAGCCCTTCCAGTTCGAAGGTGCCAAGCGCATGCGTCAGGCCGATGAGGGGATCGAAGCCCTGCAAAAGGTTGTCGATACGCTGATCATCATCCCGAACCAGAACC
>JBATMT010000640.1:0-3022 GCA_049289975.1 Paracoccaceae bacterium
GTCAAAGCCTGCCTGCCGTGCAGCCGCAAAACGATCAAGAAACGGAAGTTCGGCGAAGAGGAGCGAAATGTTCGCAGCCAGCCTCGGCATCAGCCAAGCTCGTCTGACGGTATGATCGGAAAGAACATCCCCGCTGACCAGACCCCAAACCAGCTCCGCCCTTCGTGTAATTCATGTACGCAGATGTCTACCAGCCGATAGAATGTCTTGCGATCTATCAGAGCCTCCAGGTTGGCCCGTATCAGGATGTAGGGCGAAGGCTCCCCTGTCTCGGCATCGCGCACGACCCGGATCGGATGGTCAGCGCCCGCGACGGCGACATCTTCGACATGTGTTGTGAAGGTCAGAACCTGCTCTCGTCCGTTACCACTGGCGGTAAAATCGCTCGCCACAAATGGCGCGTCCACAACGCGGATGCCGACCTTCTCCACAGGAGTCACGAGGAAGTACTGATCACCATCCTTGCGAATGATCGACGAGAACAGCTTCACCAGCCCCATCCGGCCCATTGGCGTTCCAAGATAGAACCACGTCCCGTCCCGACGAATTTCCATGTCGAGATCACCGCAAAAAGGCGGGTTCCACAAATGGACCGGCGGCGGACCCTTTTTCCCGGCGGCCTTCGCCTCTGTCGCGAGATTTTCAGCCGATGGTTTCACGATCAATTGTCTATCCCAGTGTTTTCGTCATTGGTCTCAGGGGCATATTCTGCCTTTATAGTCAGACCTACCACTATGAAGGAGCCAAGTCATGACTGCGGGCGACGCACTGATAAGCGAGATCGAACAGCTTGGCGAAAAGCTCACAAGGGCACGACAGTCGGTAGCGCGACGCTTCATTGGTCAAGAACGGGTAGTCGACCTTAGTCTTACGGCACTCCTGTGCGGTGGTCACGGCCTCCTTGTTGGCGTGCCCGGTCTGGGCAAGACCATGCTCGTCGACACACTTGCCACCGTCATGGGCCTGAAGTCTGGCCGCGTGCAATTCACACCAGACTTGATGCCAGCCGATATTCTGGGCTCCGAAGTGCTCGAGACCGCTGCGGATGGAACGCGCGCCTTCCGGTTCATCGAAGGCCCGATCTTTTGCCAACTCCTGATGGCCGACGAGATCAACCGAGCCAGCCCGCGCACGCAATCGGCCCTCCTCCAGGCCATGCAGGAACGGCAGGTAACAGTTGCTGGCAGCCACAGGTCACTCGGCCAGCCTTTCCACGTTCTTGCAACCCAGAACCCGATCGAGCAGGAGGGCACCTATCCGCTGCCCGAAGCACAGCTTGACCGGTTTCTGGTGCAGATCGATGTCGACTATCCCGACCGCGCGACGGAGCGGAACATTCTGCTGGCGACAACCGGCAGTGAAGAGCAGGCGTCCGAACAGGTCTTTGAAGCAGCAGAATTGGTCGCCGCCCAGAAAGTCCTGCGCCGCATGCCAGTCGGCGACAAGGTTCTCGATCTGATCCTGGATATCGTCCGTGCCTGCCGCCCCGAGGAACTGTCGGCCAGTCAATCTGTGCGCAACTCGGTCATTTGGGGCCCAGGTCCCCGCGCGGCGCAGGCATTGATGCTTGCGGTCCGTGCGCGCGCCCTGATCGACGGACGCCTTGCACCCTCGTCAGAAGATGTCATCGCACTGGCGCGTCCTGTTCTGTCGCACCGCATGGCGCTATCCTTTGCAGCCCGCGCCCGCGGCGAAAGCCTTGCATCCCTGATCGAGGAAGTGACCCTGGGCGCCGCGCGCGCCAAAGCCGCATGACGGGTCAGTCCCATATCGTTTCCGACGTCGAACTTCGGCGCGATTCCGAGGTTCTCGCCCAAGGACTTCCGCCGCTCCTTGCTGACGCGCGCAAACTTGCGTCGACAGTACAGTTCGGCCTGCACGGCCGGCGCCGTTCGGGGCAGGGTGACGAATTCTGGCAATATCGCCCTGCCATACCGGGCGACGAGGCGCGGGCCATAGATTGGCGGCGCTCTGGGCGGTCGGACCAGCACTTCTTGCGAGAGAGAGAGTGGCAGGCGGCGCAGTCAGTCCAGTTCTGGGCCGATGGCTCGGCCTCCATGCAGTTTCGCTCATCTGCATTGCTTCCCGATAAGCGCGACCGCGCGCGGTTGTTGACCCTGTCGCTTGCCATCTTGCTGGAACGCGCCGGAGAACGGATAGGTTTTGCGGACGGCCAGACACCTCCACGTGCAGGCCAGACCCAACTGAACCGGATGGCCGAGGTGCTGACTTCCACGGACGCAGTTGACGAATACGGAGCACCAAATGCGCGGGCGCTGATGCCAGGCTCGCAAGCCGTGTTCCTGTCGGATTTTCTGGGAGACGTTGATGCGATCGTTCGTGCTGTTGAAGACGCGGCAGAGAAAGGCGTGACGGGCGCACTCGTTCAGACAATCGACCCGGCCGAATTGGATTTTCCCTTTGCGGGCCGCGCCATTTTTGAAAGCATGGGCGGCTCCTTGCGCCATGAAACCCGCGAAGCCGGAGCCTTGCGCGCCCGCTACAAGGCCCGCTTGGCAGAGCGGCAAGACAGGCTCGAAAGGCTTGCACGTACCACCGGCTGGACCTTCCTTGTTCACCGCACCGACAGTTCGGCTCAGACCGCGCTCCTGTGGCTCTACGCGTCAATAGGGCAATCACGGTGAGCAATATTCTGGCATCCCTTGCATTTACGACACCTGGGCTCCTTTGGGCCCTGGTGATCTTGCCCTTGATCTGGTTCCTTCTTCGGGTCGTGCCGCCAACGCCCGTCTTGCGCCGCTTTCCGGGTGTCGTGCTGCTCCTTGGGCTTGCCGATGCCGATAGCGCGGCTGAAAGGACGCCGCCCTGGCTTCTGGCTTTGCGTGTCGCGGCACTGATCGCCGCAATCCTTGGTTTGGCTGGCCCGGTCCTCAATCCTGACGGACATCAGGCGGGTCGCGGGCCGCTTCTGGTACTGGCAGACACTTCTTGGGCTGATGCCAGCGATTGGCAACTCAAGCGTGATCGCCTCATGCGCGCTGTTGCCGACGCCGATCGTGAC
>JBATMT010000641.1:0-5925 GCA_049289975.1 Paracoccaceae bacterium
GGCCCGAACAGCCTTGGCACCTACGCCGTAACCATGCCCGCCGACCTCTTCGCGCTACTGCCGCCGCAACCCACACCCTGACCGGCATTTTCCGACAGTAAATACCCCGGGGGCGCGGGGGCAGAGCCCCTGCATTTTCCGGTTCACCAACCCCTGCGAAGCCGCTATGGGAAGGCAAGTATTGCAGCCCGAGGTCCGACCATGCACGACATCCGCGCCATCCGCGAAAACCCAGCCGAATTCGATGCCCGTCTGGCGCGCCGCGGGCTTTCAGGCATGTCGTCCGAGATCCTCGTGCTAGATGGGGCCCGCCGATCATTCATCAAGCAATCTGAAGACGCCCAAGCTGAGATTAATCGTTTGTCCAAGGAGGCGGGCGCGGCAAAGGCTCGAGGAAACGACGGCGAATTCAATCGCCTGCGCGCAATCGTCACGCAAAAGAAGACGGACAACGAAGAATACCTGAAGGATGCCGCAGCAAAAGATGAAGCACTCCGCGACATGCTCCTGCGCATCCCGAACCTGCCGCACGATGACGTCCCCGTCGGCAAGGACGAAACCGAAAACGTCGAAATCCGCCGCTGGGGTCAGCCCGGCACCTTCGCCTTCCAGCCGAAGGAACACTACGAGATCCCCGGCGTGATCAAGGGCATGGACTTCGAGACTGCCGCCAAACTCTCTGGCGCACGGTTTGTCGTTCTCAGGGGGGCCGTCGCCCGCATCCACCGAGCGCTGGCACAGTTCATGCTCGACCTGCACACGACAGAACATGGCCTGACCGAAATGATCACCCCGGTCCTCGTCCGCGAGGAAGCCATGTACGGCACCAACCAACTGCCAAAATTCGCCGAAGACAGCTATCAGACCACCAATGGCTGGTGGCTGATCCCCACGTCGGAAGTCACCCTCACCAACACCGTCGCTGGCGACATCCTCGACGAATCCGCCCTGCCCATCCGCATGACCTCGCACACCCAGTGCTTCCGCTCCGAAGCGGGCAGCGCCGGCAAGGACACGTCGGGCATGCTCCGCCAGCACCAGTTCGAGAAAGTCGAGATGGTGTCGATCACCACCCCCGACACTTCGCTCGCCGAGCACGAGCGCATGACCAAATGCGCCGAAGCCGTGCTTGAACGCCTTGGCCTACCTTACCGCACCATCGTCCTTTGCACCGGCGACATGGGCTTTGGCGCGCAAAAGACCCATGACCTCGAAGTCTGGCTCCCGGGACAGAACGCCTACCGCGAGATTTCATCGGTCTCGGTCTGTGGTGACTTTCAGGCCCGCCGCATGAACGCCCGTTTCCGCCCTGCAGGTGGCAAGCCCGAGTTCGTCCACTCCCTGAACGGCTCCGGCCTCGCCGTTGGCCGCTGCCTGATCGCGGTCCTTGAAAACGGCCAGACCCAAGATGGCGGTGTCCAGCTTCCACAAGCCCTCTCGCCTTGGCTCGGCGGCAAGACCCGGCTGACACCCGAAGGCAATCTCGTCTGATCTGGATCGCAGGGGGGCGCGCTCGCGCCGTCCGCCTGCACCCACCCGCAACTGATGGCCTCTGGTCGGCCAGCCTCCGGCAGCCCTTTCCAGAACCGAAGGGAGCAAACCCCTTGCCAATGTTCACTGTCACATATGCAACTCAGCCCATCTGGAAAGGCGAGCGTGCTTTGTTGGCAGACATCTATCTGCCCGACACGACGGCAAAGGCCGATCTGCTTGTCTGGCTTCATTCCGGTGGCTTCCGCACTGGCAGCCGCACGCATCGCAATCACGCTAGGATCGCCGCCGAATTCGCCAAGCACGGCTACGCCTGCGCCTTCATCGACTACCGGCTCGCCCGCCCACCCGCAGTTCTGTCGCGGCGCACCAAAAAGTACCTGCCCGCTCTCGTGACCGACGCCCAGAACGCGGGCGAAACCATGCCCGAAAGCTATTTCGGCCCCCGCGCCCTTGCCGTGGTCGAGGATTGTTGCGCCTTCCTGATGCACGCTGTCGTCAACCAGCTCAATTGGGGCCTGACCGGACGCTTTCTCCTCGGCGGCAGCTCTGTCGGAGCCGTCTCGGCGCTGAACGTGCTTTATCTTCCCCACCACCTGAGCCTAAAGCGCCCGCCCATCGCGACAGTCTTGGCTTACTCCGGCGGTTTCGCCTATCCGTCGTTTCTCTGGCCTACTGGCGCGCGTATCCTTGCCCAGTCGTCGCCGTCAGACGACCACATCCCGATAAGTTCGATTCGGCGCCTCAAATGGTCACTCCACGACCTTCAGGGCGATATCTGCCTGCAAATCGAAAACGATGCCCAGCCCCACGACGATATAAGGCTTTTTCCGCAAGAACGACTGTCGGCAGCGGTCCAGCGCGCGGTTCTCTTTGACCGTTCACCCGATCCGCTGTCACTGTCCGTCAACATATCCGGCACACAAGTGATGCGATGAGTTCGCCAAGGTTCGCGCCCGCAACGAGCAACAGAACCGGGCGCTAGCTCCCGCCAGTACGATTACCGCTTGCGGTAATCTTCTCGTTGCCGACCCTCGACGTGCTTTCTAAGGCGCGACGGCGTGTGGAACTTCTGATTCTTGAACGGGTTCTTGTCGCCCTGATCGCGGAACGTCACACGGATCGGTGTGCCCGGCATGTCAAAGTCGGCCCGCAAGCCATTGACCAGATAGCGCGAATAGCTCTCCGGCAATTCGTCGGCATGATTGGTCATCACCACGAATGCCGGTGGCCGCGTCTTGATCTGTGTCATGTAGCGCAACCGGATGCGCTTGCCGCCCGGCGCCGGTGGCGGATGCGCCTCGGTCATCGCTCCTAGCCACTGGTTCAGCTTCGCCGTCGAGATGCGGCGGTTCCAGACATCATAGGCCTTCATGATCGCGTCATGGAGCCGGTCCAGCCCCTTGCCGGTCTTGGCCGACACCGTCACCAGCGGAGCACCCCGGAGCTGCGGCAGCAGCCGCTCGAACGCCTCGCGCAGTTCCTTAAGCTTCTCGACCTTTTCTTCCTCAAGGTCCCACTTGTTCGCCGCCAGAATGACCGCGCGGCCTTCAGTTTCGGCAAAGTCGGCAATCCGCAGGTCTTGCTGCTCGAACGGGATCGCCACATCCAGAAGCACTACGACAACCTCGGCAAACCGTACGGCGCGCAGGCCATCCGACACCGAAAGCTTTTCAAGCTTTTCAGTGACTTTCGCCTTCTTCCTCATCCCCGCGGTGTCAAAGATCCTAATGGGCGTCCCCATGAACACGCCCGGCACCGAGATCGCGTCGCGGGTAATCCCGGCCTCTGGTCCGGTCAACAGCCGCTCCTGCCCGATAATCTTGTTGATCAGCGTGGATTTGCCCGCGTTCGGCCGCCCGATCACGGCAATCTGCAAAGGCCGCTCCAGCGTTGGCATCCGCGGTCCGGACTCCTCGTCGCCGTCCTCCACATCGACATCGACCTCGGGTGCCTCACGCGCCGCACGCTCGGCGAACTTGTCGGCCAGCGGCAGTAGCATATGGTAAAGCTCGTCCAGCCCCTCGCCATGCTCCGCCGAAATCCGCAGCGGCTCGCCCAACCCCAGCGACCACGCGTCGATCACGCCGCCATCGGCAGCCCGCCCCTCAGCCTTGTTGGCCGCAAGAATCACGTTGGCATTTTTCTTGCGCAGGATTTCAGCGAATGTCTGGTCGGTCGGCGTGACACCTGCACGTGCGTCGATCACGAACAGGCAAATGTCCGCCATCTCGACCGCGCGTTCCGTCAGCCGCCGCATCCGGCCCTGAAGGCTGTCGTCGGTCACATCCTCAAGCCCGGCAGAATCGATCACGGTAAACCGCAGATCCCCCAGCTTGGCCTCGCCCTCGCGCAAATCACGCGTCACGCCCGGCTGATCGTCCACCAGCGCCAGCTTCCGGCCTACCAGCCGGTTAAACAGCGTCGACTTGCCCACATTGGGGCGTCCGACGATCGCAAGGGTGAAACTCATGGCACAGGCCTTTTCTCAGGAAGCCGCCCCAATAGCGCAGTTTTCCCTTAACGGAAAGCGTGAAGCTGCCCGGACTGCGACACGACATAGAGCGTGCCGCCCGACACCACAGGAGCCGAGGCCGCACCGCCGGGCAGATCGACCTGCCCGATGAGCTTGCCCGACGCCGGATCGAAGCTTTGCAACACCCCGTCCGACGAAGCCGCTATCAAACGCCCACCAGCCAGAACCGGCCCGAAGTAGGCATAGATGTTACGGCGCTTCTTGTCCTTGGTCTTGGTGAAAAAGGGCATGTCGACGCGCCAGATTACCTCGCCCGTGGCCGCATTGTAGCGCATCAGTTGGTCTTCGTCGGTCGCAAGGAACAGCGAACCACCAGCCACCACAACCGGGCTCATGGCCCCGTCAAGCGCCGACCAGTTCAACGTCCCCGTCGCCGCATCCAGTGCGGCAAGCCGCCCCGCCGACGTACCTGCATAGATCGTGCCGCCGACGACAACCGGATCACCCGTCAAATCGGAATAGCTGGCAAAGGCCCGACCCAACCGCTCACCCGCGACATAGCCGGTCCAGACCGGCGTACCGTCAGCCATGTTCACGGCCTGAATCTGACCGGACGAATAGGGCAGCAGCACCATGTCGCCGCTGATCGCCGGAGCGGACGCGCCCGCAACACCCGCCTTTGCCGGTGCCCCCGGAATCTGCCATGCAATCTTGCCATCCTTGGCGCCCACCGCCGAAGCGGATCCATCACGCGCCACCACAAAGACCTTGCCGCCCGCAACCGTCGGCGCACCGCCCACGGCCACGTCAAACTTCTGGCGCCAAACGACTGCGCCATTGCCGGGGTTCAGTGCAATCAACTCGCCAAAGCCCGTCGTTGCAAATACCAGCCCCTCGCCATAGGCAAGCCCACCGCCCGATGCATCACCGTCGCGATCCGCCAATGGCGTCAGGTCCGCCTGCCACAGCGTTCCACCGTTGGTTCCCGTCGCCGTAACCGTCGCTTCGCTGTCGAGCGTAAAGATTCGACCGCCTGCAACCACCGGATCGGCGGTGATGCGGTTCTTGCGGCTGTCGCCACGACCGATGTTTGCGGTCCAGACACGCGTCATCGCGCCCGAGAAGGCCGCATTGCCCGGCGCATGGGCAACGTTGCCCGCTCGGTGCGTCCATTCGATCGAGGTCTGACCCGGCAACGCGATTGCCACTGGCGTGGCCCCGGTGCTCAGCGCGGCCGCGTCGTCTGCGCCCACCACTGTGCCACCCTCGGCGGCAGCGCGCGGCGTCACACGGTCGCCTTGCAACATCACTTCGCCGTTGTTGCATGCCAGAAGCAGCGCCGTCAGCGCCAGAACACCTGCCTTGTAGGAAACCTTCACGGCCACGTCCGCCTCTCTTGTTCAATCTTACTGTCGCGCCCGGAGATTGGCCCCCGGTCCGCATTCATTCAGCCCTCGGCGTTGGTCACACCAAAGGTCGCAAGCATCTGATCTATCCGTGCCTTCTGGGCGGGGGTCGCCTCTGCATCTTCACGGATCTGCGACAAAAGCTTTGCGCCCTCATCAACCTTGCCTGCTTCAACCATGATCAGCGCCTGCTGTTCCATCGCCAATGTACGGTAGGTTCCTCCCGGTGAGGCAAGGCTCGACAGGATCGTGTCACGCTCACCGGCATTCATGCTGTCGCCGGCGATCATCACCATCTTCAACTGCGCGAGTTGCCGATAAGTCTGCGACAGCCCACCATTGTCGGCAATCGACTTCAACGTCGATACCGCCTTGTCCTTGTCGCCCGCCTTCTCGGCTTCAGCCGAAGCAAGAAATGCCAGCAGAACAGCACGGCCCGGACCAGCAGGTTCGATTGCCGTCAGCGCCGTTTCGCGTGCCGCCGCTTCGTTGTTGGACAGAGCCGCAGCGACCTTGTCGCCAAACGCCTGTGCAGCCGCTTCGGCCTGCGCC
>JBATMT010000642.1:0-2145 GCA_049289975.1 Paracoccaceae bacterium
CCATCGCCCCGCCGACGACGAGGATCAGAAGCGCTGCGATGATCCCCAATGCCCTCACCTTTGTGTCCGCGCCCAGTGGTAAAGGCAGATCAGCTCATAGGCCACATGCGCGCCCGCAATCGCCGTGGCGCCGGTGGTGTCATAGGGCGGCGAAACCTCGACCACATCGCCGCCGACCATGTTGATCCCCGCCAGATCGCGCAGCATCGCCGCCGCCTGCCAGCTGTGCAGCCCGCCCCAGACCGGCGTGCCGGTGCCGGGCGCATAGGCCGGATCGAGCGCATCTATATCGAAGGTCACATAGGTCGCCTTGTCGCTGACGATGTCCCTGGCCTTCGCCACCGCCGCCGCGCAGCCCTTTTCGTGCACTTCCCGCGCGTCGATCACATGGACGCCCAGATAATCCTCGGTCGTCGTCCTTATCCCGATCTGCACCGACCGCTTGGGATCGACGATCCCGGTCTTGACCGCCTTGTAGAGCATCGTGCCATGGTCGATCCGGCTCAGGTCGTCATCCGGCCACAGGTCGGAATGCGCGTCGAAATGGATCACACCCAGCGGCCCGAACTTCTCGGCGTATGCCTTCAGGATCGGGAAGGTGATGTAGTGATCGCCGCCCAACGTGATCGTCCCGGCGCCCGCCGCCAGAATCGTGCGGATATGCGCGGTGAGCGTTTCGGGGAAGTCCGACACCTTGGCATAGTCGAACGCGCAATCGCCGTAGTCGATCACGCTCATCTCGTCGAGCGGGTTGGTCGGCCAGCCATAGGGCGGATCGTAGGGTTGCAGGCTCGACGCCTCGCGGATCGCCCTTGGCCCGAACCGCGTGCCGGTCCGGTGCGTCACCGCCTGATCGAACGGCACCCCGGTGATCGCCAGATCAACCCCGGCCAGATCCTTCGTGTAGGTCCGCCGCAGGAACGACGTCGCGCCCCCGAACGCGTTCTCGAACGCATACCCCCTAAGTCCCTTGCGGGTGAACGCAGTATCGACCTGCGTCTTTGCATCTTCCAGTGCCATGTCAGTCTCGTGGGAAAAGTCGCGTCGTCATTGCCTTGGGGCCGGAGACGCCGCGGATCCGGGTTCTCCGAGAAAGCCCGACCCCTCGCGCCAAGTCAAGGCCTTAATTTGATCAAACGCCCCAAACCCGCCTGCACCTGTGGCTTGCCAAAATGTCGCAGCCCGCATTCGCGCGCCTCTCCGCCGCATCTCACATTGTTCACTTGCTATATGATGCGGTTGCGTTATTCCGGACACGCAAAGGATGCCACATGCCCCAGAACACCCCCAGCTCTACCAACATGTCTCCCCGCGATTGGGTCCAGGTCCTCGCCCGCTACCGCGACCCTGACCCGATCCGCTCGAGCTTCGAGCTTGGCATCAGCCTCGTCCCCTTCGTCGCGCTCTGGGCGCTCGCCTGCTGGGTCGCCACGCACAGCTACCTCGGCGCCTTCGCCATCGCCGTCGTGAACGGCGGCTTCCTCCTCCGCCTGTTCTGCATCCAGCACGATTGCGGCCACGGATCGTTCTTCGCCAACCGCACCCTGTCCGACTGGGTTGGCCGGGCGCTTGGCGTCCTCACCCTGACCCCCTATGCGGTCTGGCGGCGCACCCACTCCATCCACCACAGCCATTCCGGCGACCTCGACCATCGCGGCATCGGCGACATCACCACCCTCACGGTCAGCGAATACCGCGCCCGCACGCCCTTCGGCCGCTTCCTGTACCGAGCCTACAGGCACCCTCTGGTGCTCTTCGGCCTTGGCCCGAGCTACCTGTTCATCTTGCAGAACCGCCTGCCCTTGGGCCTGATGAACCAGACCCGCTACTGGCTCAGCGCCATGGGCACCAACCTGATGCTGTTCGTCATCCTTGGTGCCATCGTCTGGCTGGTCGGCCTCCACACGCTTTTCCTCGTGTTCCTGCCCACCTCGCTCGTCGCTGCCTCGATCGGCATGTGGCTGTTCTATGTCCAGCACCAGTTCGAGACGACACACTGGGACAAGGCGCAGGACTGGCAACTGCACGAGGCCGCGCTCTATGGCAGCTCGCACTACGACCTGCCCCCGGTGCTGCGCTGGCTGTCCGCCAACATCGGCATCCACCACGTCCACCACCTCTACAGCCGCATCCCCTTCTACCGCC
>JBATMT010000643.1:0-2932 GCA_049289975.1 Paracoccaceae bacterium
GTCGTCGATTGCGCAGGCTCTTGCCGACGCGACCCGCGTTGCAGAGGTGGCCCCGAGCGAAAGCTTCGTTTCGCTTGGCGGTGACTCGCTTGGGTATCTGCAAGTGCAGATGGCACTTGAGGAGCACCTGGGTTTCGTGCCGGGCGGCTGGGAAAGCATGCCTCTTGCCGATCTGGAACGGCTTGCGCCCGGCAAAGTCGCAACCGGCCAAAAGATGCGCTGGTCGACCGTCGATCTTGATGTTGCGCTGCGAATTGTTGCGATCTCTTGCGTCATCCTCCGGCATCTGGATGTGAAATGGCAGGTGCAAGGCGGCACCTATCTGCTGGTCGCCCTGATGGGATGCTCGTTGGCGCGATTTCAGCGCAATCTGCTGGGCGCTGGCGCACTTGGGCGGGTGTCGTGGAATCTGTTCTACCCGATCTTGCCGATCTACTACCTGATCTTGATTGCCTACAGCCTTCTGCGCGGAGACGTCGGCTTGCCCGGCTACCTGCTTGTCGCCAACTTCGCCAAGGACTTTGACGCGGCCATTCTGGAGCCGCTGTGGTTCATCAGTCTTTACACGCAAATTGCGCTGTGTGCTCTAGCGGCCGCCCTGTTCGGGCCAATGCGCCGGGCGATGCTGACCCAGCCGTTTCTG
Source organism: Paracoccaceae bacterium (assembly GCA_049289975.1). Taxonomy (GTDB): domain Bacteria; phylum Pseudomonadota; class Alphaproteobacteria; order Rhodobacterales; family Rhodobacteraceae; genus TMP-24. The sequence continues at coordinate 644 of JBATMT010000643.1, forward strand.
TTGGGGGTAACAGCGACCCTCATAGCGGTGGGCATAGCATTTCTCTGGCGTCAGAGCCTTCCTGACGGGGTTTGGCAATACAATTTCAAGAACCCCTGGCCGATTGCCATCGGGATCGAGACCTTGCCGGTGAGCCTGCCGCTGGCCTGCCTTGGCTGGGCTGCTGCCAGTGCGCGGACAACTTGGGAAAAGGTGCTGGTTACACCATTGTTCGTGATGTGCATGGCGGTTTTTCCGGTCATCCAGATCAACTACTTCATCATGATTGGCGCAGCAATCCTGGCTGTGACCTGGGACATGCACTTGCCCCTGCCCGCAAGACTTGTGCGGCTGGTACGGGTTCTGGCGGCGTCCACACTGTTCGTCTATCTGGCCCACAACAGCGTGCTGCACGTCTTCAAATACGTGACACCATTTCGATCGCTGCTGGGCCCGATCTCATCTGCCATTGTCGTTGTGCCGATTTGCTTTGCGGTGGGAATCTTGCTTCAAACTGTTTTCGCGGTTGTCGAGAAGCGGGTGCGCAGCGTCTTCCGGCGCTCAGGAGACAAGAAAATCTCGTCCGATCTGTCTTTGTACTGAGGCACGGCATGGGCGGGTCAAGAGCTTTGGCGGGTTCGGTGTCCTAGCGTGAGGGTTTCACACCGGGTCGAGGCGCCCCTGCAGGTCTCACCCGACTTCGACCGTGAGGCTTTGCTCTGCGTCGATGCCAAGTGAGCTTTCGACGATATAAAGAGGTCGCTGCTTGGCTTCGGAATAGATCCGGCCAAGATATTCTCCGATCACGCCAAGAACGACCAACTGCGCTCCGCCCATGAAGAGAACGGCGACCATGGTGCTTGCGTAGCCGGGCAGATCCTTGCCAAAGGCGAGAGTTCGGAACACCAGATAGCTGCCGTAAAGCAGCGCGAAGACAGCGACGAATGTCCCGACATAGCCAGCGATCCTGAGGGGCACGGTGCTGTAACCCGTAATGCCATCAAGGGCGAAGTTCCAAAGCCGCCAGTAGTTGAACTTTGTCTGGCCGCCTCCACGCGCCTGTCTTTCGTAGCCTATTTCGCATTGCTTGAAACCAACCCAGGCGAAAAGCCCTTTCATGAACCGGTTGCGTTCCCGCAGGTGGCGCAAAGTCTCGACCACGCGATGATCCATCAACCGGAAGTCGCCAGCGTTGGCTGGTATCCGGATCCGCGCCACCCGATTTATGACGGAATAGAAGGCCCGTGCTGTCAGGCGCTTGGCGCGGATGTCGGTCGAGCGGTCGCGACGTATGGCCAGCACGACGTCAAATCCCTGATGCCAACGGTCGAGCATTTCGCCGATAAGCTCGGGCGGATCTTGCAGGTCGGCATCCATGGGGATAACCGCCAGACCGCGCGTATGGTCTAGTCCGGCAGTCAGCGCGGTTTCCTTGCCGAAGTTTCTGGCAAAATTCAGGACGCGGATACGCGGATCGCGCGCGTGGGCCTCTTCCAGAAATTGCCTCGTGCCGTCCGTGCTGCCGTCATTCACGCAAATCACTTCATAGGCAACTCCGAGTGCGTCGAGAGTTGCCTGAAGCCGCGCAAAGAAGGTCGGCAATACTTCGGCCTCGTTGAACATCGGAACGACGATGCTGAGTGTGGTCGTGTTGCTCGAGGCTTTGAGTGGTTCGCGGATCGGTTCCATCATCTCCCCTCGCTCATGTGACTGTCCATCATCATTGGGTTGCGCTTGGCACGAACAACCGGGCGCGCGACCGAAGCGACTCGAACTCTTGAACCATCTGGTAGGAAGGCGGCAGTTTCTCGGGTTGAGCGTCGTTCATTTCACCGTCTGGCCCTGTCCAGAAGACTTCCCAGATGCGTGCGTCTGGATGGCTTACCAGTGCCCCGGCATAGTCGTCGGTGACGTAGGTGGCGGTGGGCAAATAATAGAAGAACGGTGCGTCGACCCAGTTCCGCGCCCGCATGAAGACAAGATCGCCTGGCTGCATCTGGCTGGCGACTTGTGCCGCGAGAGCCTTGTAATCGTTCGGAGATCTGGGGCGCTTGTCGTTGTAGGGGATCGACAGGGCGAACAGCAAGACCAGCACACCTATGATGGTGTCGCGGATGATCCGGCGGCTCCAGACTGTCATCGCTCCGGCGGCGATCACCACAACAAATGGCGGAACAAAGACCAGAAACGCGCGGTCGTTTGCGACTGAATTCTTGAAAGACAAGACGAACAACAGCAGCGGCGCGACCACGGCGAGAAGGAACAGCAAGAACGTCGGACTGTCAGTCGCGCGTTTTGCGGTGTCTGAAT
>JBATMT010000644.1:0-1582 GCA_049289975.1 Paracoccaceae bacterium
GGCAAGCCCGCCGTCGGCGTGGCGGAGTGCGCGGAGGGTGGGTCCAATGCGCTCGATTGCGGCGAGATGTTCGGCTTGCGGGCGTCGGCCTGCGTCACTGAGGGCGCGTGATGCCCAAGTGAGGAGCGTGAAGACTTCGAGCAGTTCCTCGGGGTTGCGGGTGGGGATGCCGCCGTCGCTGTCGATCTCGCGCGCGCATTCGCGGGCGAGTGCGCCACTGGCGGCGGCAACATGGCGCTCCATCCCGGTCAGGGCAAGTCCGGCGTAAATGAGGCCGGTCAACGCCTCGAATCGTGGCAGGCCGGGGGTGGCGCTTTTCCAGCTGCGCGACAGGAAGATGGTCTGCTGTCCGAGGCTGCGGAAGTAGGCGCGGGCCTGAGTTCGGTCGCGTCCGTTCAGCAGGAGAATTGCATGGTTGATCCACCGGATGAGGCGGCGGCCGGTGAGGTCGGGCGTCCAGCCGGGGCCTGCGCCACGGCCAAAGCGGGCGATCCAGTCGAAGGTCCAGTCCTGTGCGCGGGTGCGCGCCGGGGCGTCATCGACTGCGGCGAGGTCGTCGAGCCATGAGAAACCGTGGAGCGACTCCTCGAACCGGTAGTCGGGGACGGCGATGTCCCAGATCGACTGGCCGGGCGCCTCGATCAGGAAACCGGCAAACAGGAAGTTACCGGCGGCGATCTGGCGGCCTCGGGCGAAGCTGCCAAGCGAGCGCGGTTCGGGCTGGCTGACGAATCCGGTTGCCGGGCGGGCAAGCGTGGAAAGCCGCGCTTGTAGCCGGTGCATTGCCCGGACATAGCCCCCGGGCCTTTCAACGGATCGTGCCACGCCTGTTGTTCCTGTTATTCGTGGGGCGTGATTCACGCCCTGCCGCCCGGCGGGCACCATACTGGCACACGCCTTTCATGTCACCGGTTCTTGGCCGCCTGACCGTCAGGGCAAGCGGAGAGCCGCAATGTAAAAGCCGTCCATGCCGCCCAGATCGGGCCAGAAGTCGGGTCGGAGCCTGAGGCCGCCCTCGGCGCTGATCCAATCGGGCGAGATGCCGGGAAGGGCCAAGGCGTCGCGGTCTATGGTCAGGCCGGGGTGGCGGGCAAGGGCGGCGGTGATCTGGCGCTCGCCCTCGTCGGGGAGGAGGGAGCAGGTGGCAAAGACGAGCCTTCCGCCCGGACGCACGAAGGAAAGCGCGCGGTCGAGAAGCGCCGACTGGAGTGCGAAGATGTCCTTGAGGCCGGTTGCGTCCTTGACGAAGGGCAGATCGGGGTGGCGGCGGATGGTGCCGGTTGCCGAACAGGGCGCATCGAGGAGAACGGCGTCGAACGGGGCGTCGGTCTGCCACGTCAGGGCATCAGCGACCACGGTCTGCGCAGAGAGCTTGCATCGGGCGAGGTTCTCGGCAACCCGCTCCATCCGTGGCGCGGACAGGTCGAGAGAGGTGACGGAGGCTCCGGCTGCGGCGAGTTGCAGGGTCTTGCCGCCCGGTGCTTCGCAGAGGTCGAGGATACGCTCGCCCGGTTGCGGGAGGAGTATGCGGGCGGCGATCGCTGCGGCGGCGTCCTGAACCCACCAGTCGCCTTGCTCGAAG
>JBATMT010000645.1:0-5578 GCA_049289975.1 Paracoccaceae bacterium
GGGCAGGTCCGAATTCATCCTCGTTCCCTGACCGGCAGCGAGGATAATCAGCGCGGATGACATCAAACGTACCTTTTCTTTATGTCGCGCCCGTTTTACCGATGGGTCGCCCTGCCGCAAGCAAAATGGGATCACAAACCTTTTCGGCAAATTTCAGGCGGGGTCTGGGGCGAACGCGAGGTCTTTGTGCGGACAGTAATCTTCGATCTTGACGGAACCTTGGCAGATACGTCTGCGGACCTGATTTCTGCGGCAAATGCCTGTTTTCGCGGCATGGGCGCGGGCGATCTGCTTGATCCGGTGGCGGATGCGCTGACGGCCTTTCATGGCGGGCGGGCGATGCTGAGGCTTGGGTTTTCGCGATTGGGCGCTTGGACCGAGGCAGAGGTCGATGCGCATTATCCGGTGTTGCTGGATGCCTATGAGGCCGGGATCGACAGGGAGACGGTGCTTTATCCCGGAGCGATCGAGGCGGTGGGGGCGCTGAAGCGGGCCGGTTTTGTGGTAGGCATCTGCACGAACAAGCCCGAACGGCTGGCCGAGATTCTGGTGACACGGTTGGGTGTGCGTGATCTGTTCGGCTCGCTTGTGGGGGCTGATACCCTGCCGGTGCGCAAGCCCGATCCCGCGCCATATCGCCTGTCGGTGGAGCGGGCCGGTGGGCGTGTCGAACGGTCGATCCTGATTGGCGACACCGAGACAGACCGCAAGACGGGACTGGCCGCCGGGGTTCCGGTTGCTCTGGTGACATTCGGGCCAGAGGGGCAGGGCGTTGCACGGCTGGCGCCCGAGGCGCTGCTGGACCATTACGATGATCTGCCGGCTCTGGCCGAGCGTTTGCTGCCGGTGGCATGATGGAACGGTTCGACAAGCCATTCACCCAACAAGAGCCGATCCCGGAGGCCGGGATTGCGGCTGCGATGGATGTGCTGCGGCATGGGCGACTGCATCGCTACAACACCGTGCCCGGTGAGATCGCCGAGGCGGCATTGCTTGAGGAAGAATTTGCGGCGTTTACGGGGGCCAAATACTGTCTGGCCGTGGCGTCAGGTGGATATGCGCTTGGCTGTGCGCTGAGGGCGCTGGGCATCGGGCCGGGTGATCGGGTTTTGACCAATGCGTTCACGCTTGCGCCCGTGCCGGGGGCGATTGCTGCGGTGGGCGCGGTACCAGAGTTCGTCGAGGTGACAGACGATCTGGTCATCGATCTGGATGATCTGGCGGCGAAGGTCGGGAGTGGGGCAAAGGCGTTGATGCTGAGCCACATGCGCGGGCATCTGTGCGACATGGATCGACTGATGGCGATCTGCGATGCGGCGGGCCTGCCGGTGATCGAGGATTGTGCGCATACCATGGGGGCAAGCTGGCGCGGCGTGCCGTCGGGGCGGCATGGGGCGATGGGCTGCTATTCCACGCAGACCTACAAGCATATGAATTCCGGTGAGGGCGGGTTGATCGTGTCGGACGATCACACCCTGATGGCGCGGGCGATCATGCTGTCGGGGAGCTATATGCTGTATGGCCGCCATCGTGCTGCACCACCGGAAGAGGCTTTTGCCGATGTCAGGTGGGTAACGCCGAACGTGTCGGGGCGGATGGACAATCTGCGCGCGGCGATCTTGCGGCCGCAGCTTGCCGATCTGGCTGCGCAAGTGGAACGCTGGAACGCGCTTTACCGGGCGATGGAGGCGGGGCTTGCAGACACGCAGGGCTTGCGGCTGATCCCGCGACCCGAGCAAGAGATCTATGTCGGGTCGTCGTTCCAGTTCCTGCTGCCGGGGTGGGATGCTGCCGCGATCACGGCGCTGGTGGCGCGGGCGGCGGGACGCGGAGTCGAGTTGAAATGGTTCGGCGCAGCGGAGCCTGTGGCTTTTACTTCGCGCCACGACAGTTGGCGCTATGCGCCCGCGCAGTCTCTGCCGCAGACCGATCAGGTTCTGGCCGGGCTGATCGATATGCGGTTGCCGTTGACGTTCATGCCCGACGACGTGGCCTTGATCGCGCGGATCATTCGGGCCGAGGTGTTGGCGGTGGCGCAAGGCGGTGTCGATCTGGCGGTCAGCCTGCCGATGGCGGACTGAGGGGCGTCAGGCGGGCTTTTGGCCCTTCAGATGGGTTGGGCAATGTTCGCCGGTGTCGATGACCGGGACCATCCGCGACCAGATGCTGATGTTGTCGTCGACGAAGTCCTGACCCACCTGTTTTGCGGCCTCGCGCCCGACCGGTCCCTTGAGCCGTTCGAGTTCGGTGCGTGCGACCTCGCGGTACCAGGCATTGCGGCTGGTGACGGTGATCTGGCCAAAGCCCGCCTTCTCCATCGCGTCGCGGTAGCGCGCAGGGGAGGCCATGCCGAAGTCCAACCCTTCGGCGCGGATGTATTCAGCCATTTCCGGTGAAGGCGGGCCGTCGTGGCCGATGAGCCAGTCAGAGGCCACGAACCAGCCGCCGGGTTTCAGGATACGAAAGACTTCGACCATCAGACTGTGCTTGTCGGCGATATGAACGATGGAGTCCTTGGAAAAGACAATGTCGAAAGTTTCGGGCGGGAAGGGAAGTGGACCGGGGGCGACCTTCATGCAGCCGATCCTGTCCGTCAGGCCCTTGCGGGCGATCAGGTCGCGGGCGTGGGAAAGCACGCCATCCTCGACATCAATGCCGCAGACATATCCGGCACCGTGATTGCCGACGAGGGCGATATCGATGCCGCCCGCGCCGCAACCGATGTCGAGCACCGATTTGCCTGTGAAATCCGAGCCGGCGACGAGGCGGCCCACTTCATCCGGCCCGCCGGGTGACAGAAAGCCTTCGCCCCACAGGGCCTGAAGCATGCCCACCATCTTGTCGTGATAGAATGCGCCGTCTTCCGCCTGCATGACCGTCCCCCTGTGCGGATCACCGATGGTGGTGATGGTGCCCGCGTTAGGGTTGGTCAGGCAAGCGGCCTCTGTCAGGGCTGGGTAGACAGTGGAACGGTCGAGAGCGACATCTTGCCGGAGCCCTGCGTAACCTGCGAGGCGTGGGCGAGATAGACCAGCGTGTCGTTCTTGGCGTCGAAGATGCGGGTGATCTTGAGGCTTTTGAAAATAAGCGAGGTGCGTTCGGAAAAGATATCCTCGCCATCGGCACTTTTATCGATGTCGCCAACGGTGATGGGGCCGGTCTGGGTGCAGTCGATTGCCGAATAGGACGGGTCTTCGAACCAGTTGCCCTGGCTGAGCCGGTCAAGCACGGAGCGCGAGAAATAGGCGACGTGACAGGTCACACCCTCCACCTTGGGGTCGGGGACGGCTTCGACGATGATGTCGTTGCCGACCCAATCGACACCAACCTTGCCGACAACTTCGGCAGATGCCGCAGTGGCCACGAGGCCGAGAAACGAGAAAGCGAGGGCACGAATTTTCATTGAAAGCTCCTTCGAGGCAAAACGCAGATAGGTATCGGCGAGTTCCGAGGCAAGATAGCGTGGCGACAGCCTTTGTCATTGACCGGAATCAGTGCATCTGGCATTAATTGAACACATGTTCATTTCAGGGGGCTCCGATGTTCACGGCATCCATGCGTTTCGAACTGGGTGAGGATATCGCCGCACTGCGCGATATGGTGCATCGCTGGGCGCAAGAGCGGGTCAAGCCGCTTGCGGCAGAGGTGGACAAGACCAACACTTTCCCCGCAGCGCTTTGGCGCGAGATGGGTGAGCTTGGCCTGCTTGGCATCACGGTCGCCGAGGAATACGGCGGTTCGGGCATGGGTTATCTTGCACATGCGGTTGCCGTGGAAGAAATCGCGCGGGCCTCTGCCTCGGTTTCGCTGTCTTATGGCGCCCATTCCAACCTGTGCGTGAACCAGATCAAGCTGAACGGCACAGATGCGCAGAAGCGTCAGTATCTGCCGAAGCTGATTTCCGGTGAGCATGTCGGGGCACTGGCCATGTCCGAGACCGGTGCCGGGTCTGATGTGGTGGGCATGAAGCTGCGCGCTGAAAAACGGAACGGTTATTACGTGCTGAACGGCTCGAAATACTGGATAACCAACGGGCCGGATGCGGACACGCTGGTGGTGTATGCGAAGACCGACCCGGAAGCCGGATCCAAAGGGATGACAGCGTTTCTGGTCGAAAAGGGCTGGAAGGGTTTCACTCAAGGGCCGCATTTCGACAAGGTTGGTATGCGCGGGTCAAACACGGGCGAGCTCATATTTGAGAATTGCGAAGTGCCGTTCGAGAATGTGCTGGGCACCGAGGGCAAAGGCGTGCGCGTCCTGATGTCAGGCCTTGATTTCGAGCGTGTGGTTCTTTCGGGGATCGGCACCGGGATCATGGACGCCTGTCTGGACGAGGTCATACCCTATCTGCGCGAGCGCAAGCAGTTCGGGCAACCGATCGGGAATTTCCAGCTGATGCAGGGCAAGATCGCCGACATGTACACGGCGCTGAATACGTCGCGTGCCTATCTCTATGAGGTGGCGAAGGCGTGCGACCGGGGTGAGGTGACGCGGCAGGATGCTGCGGCCTGTGTTTTGTATTGTTCGGAGCAGGCGATGGTTCAGGCCCATCAGGCAGTGCAGGCGCTGGGCGGTGCGGGATTCCTGAACGACAGCGTGGTCAGCCGTTTGTTCCGCGATGCCAAGCTGATGGAAATCGGCGCGGGTACCAGCGAAATCCGGCGCATGCTGATCGGGCGGGAGCTGATGGGGGCAGGGGTGTGACACAAGCACCCCGACCCCCGCTCACTCCCCCTGAGGGGTGGGCGGCTGTGCGCCGCCCTTTGGATTTCGCCTCAGAAGTTCATCACGTAGGACACGCCGACAACCAGCGGGTCGATATTCGCAGTGCCGATCTTGGCGCCGTTCATCTTCACGGTGCTGTCGATGTCGGCCCAGCGGACGTCAGCACGGAGCGAGCCTTTTTCGCTGAGTTTGTAGTCGACGCCGACGTGCAGGGCGAGGCCCCAGGAGTCGCTGAGGCGAAGCTGGTTGCCAGCGAGCGCGCCGGTGGCCTTTTCGCTGAAGAAGGTGGTGTAGTTGATACCAGCGCCGACGAAGGGGGTCAGCGGACCGCCGGTCGGGAAGTGGTACTGGACCGAGATGACCGGCGGCAGGTGCTTGACCGAGCCGACGTCACCCAGACCCGTCAGGTTGATGGTGTGCTTGAAGGGCGTGGCGGCCAGCACTTCGATACCGAGGTTGTCTTTCAGGAAATACTCGAAGGTGATCGTCGGGCGGACATTGCTGCCGACGTTGAGTGGCAAGGTGCCACCAACGAGCGAGCCATTGTCAGACTTGGGGTTGACCGATGCGAAGCCCAGACCCAGCGTGAAGTCGCCTTTCGATTGGGCGAATGCGGGAGCGGCGCAGGTGAGTGCCACGAGGGCGGTGGCGGCAAGCAGAGAACGTTTCATTTTGAGTCTCTTTTGATTGGAACAACTCGGAAAATCTGCCTGCTCGGGGCTGCCGACTTTGATCCAGATCAGATTGCGCTGCATTGCAGCGTGGGTGCGACAAAACGCGCGGGTCGTCGTGGGAGGGTATGGGCATGAAGCTGCTGTCGCAGGTCACAAGCGGGTCGGAAAGCTTTCGGGCC
>JBATMT010000646.1:0-2318 GCA_049289975.1 Paracoccaceae bacterium
GTGCTGCAAAGCTCGACGGCGGTGGCGATCCTGACCTCGAACTTTGTGGCGGCAGGGACGCTGGCGGGGGTGGCGGGGCTGGCGGTCCTGTTGGGCGCTGACCTTGGGTCGGCGGTTGTGGCGCAGATTCTTCTGACGCGGGCGGACTGGCTGGTGCCGGTGCTGATGGTTGCGGGCGTGGCGATCTTTCAGAAGTCGACAACGCGTGAGTGGCGGATGGCCGGGCGGGTGCTGATCGGGCTGGCGCTGATCTTCGTTGCGCTGACCATGATCCGCGAGGCGACGGAACCCTTGCGGCAAGCCAAGGGACTGGCGGCGGCGATGGCCTATTTGGGTGGCGATCCGATCACGGCGTTCCTGATCGGGGCGCTTTTCGCCTGGGCGGTGCATTCTTCGGTCGCGGCGGTCTTGTTGTTCGTGACGTTGGCCCAGACGACGATGCTGCCGGTGCCGGCGGGGATTGCGATGGTGCTGGGTGCGAACTTCGGGGGCGCGATGATTGCGTTCATCCTGACGCTGAGCAGCGAGTTGCAGGCGCGGCGGGTGATCGTGGCGAACCTGCTGGTCCGGGGCGGCGGCGCGCTGATTGCGCTGATCGTGCTGGCGATGTTCCATCCGCCGCTTGACATTCTGGGGCCGACCCCGGCGCGGAAGGTGGTGAACCTGCATCTGTACTTCAACCTGGCGCTTTTGCTGTTGGCGCTGCCGTTCACCGGGCCACTGATGCGGATTGCGAGCGGGCTGATTTCTCCGCCTGCCACACCGGTCGTGCTGAACCGGGTGTCGGCGCTGGATGCGGCCGCGTTGGCGAAGCCCGAGCGTGCGTTAGCGGCGGCGGCACGCGAGATCTTGCAACTGGGCGAAGGGGTCGAGGCGATGCTGCGGTCGGTCCTAGGGCTGTATCGGCATTGGGATGACGGTGCAGCCGAAGCCATCCGGCGCAAGGAAGAAGAGGTGGACAAGATCCATCTGGAAACAAAGCTTTACCTTGCGAAGTTGCAGCGTGCCGATATCGACGAGACAACCGAGCGGCGGGGGATCGATCTGGCGGAGATGGCGGTCAGTCTGGAAAGTGCGGGCAATGTGATCGCGCAGTCAATGCTGCCCTTGGCCAAGAAGCTGGATCAGGACGGCTTGAGCTTTTCCGAGACCGGGATTGGCGAAATCAGCGATTTCCACGACCGGGTGCTGGCCAATGCGCAAGCGGCGCTGAACGTGCTTATGACTCTGAATCCGGATGCTGCACGGGCGCTGGTGCAAGAAAAGGACCATGTGCGCGACATCGAGCAGACCTTGCAGCGGTCGCACCTTGAGCGGCTCAAGGAAGGGCGGACGGAATCGATAGAGACGTCGAACATCCATCAGGAGACGCTGCGCGCTCTGAAGCAGGTGAATACGGCCTTCACGCAGGTGGCCTATCCGATCCTGTCGGAGACGGGCGACTTGCTGGCGAGCCGCCTGACCGGGGCCAAGGTGCTTTGAGGGCAGCGTCCGACCGGAAGCGATCTGGGCTTTCAGGCTGCGAAATATGAGGTTTTGCGTGTAGACTAGCCCGCGAGCGTCGCAGGGGGCTGTCATGAAGAGCGATACCGAATATCTCCGTCAGGCAATCGGCATTGCCGCAATCAGCCGGGCGGGTGGCAACCATCCTTTCGGCGCGCTGCTGGTCGGGCCAGAGGGCGATGTGCTTTTGTCGGCAGGCAATACCTATGGGCAGGATCGTGGGGTTGGCCATGCCGAGACCAATGTGGCGCGCGCGGCCGCACAGAAGTTCTCTCCCGAGTTTCTTGAGCGCTGCACGCTGGTCACGTCGGTCGAGCCGTGCTGCATGTGTGCAGGGGCCTGCTACTGGGCGGGCATAGGTACTGTAGTTTATGGCCTTAGCGAGCGGAGGCTGGCCGAGCTGACTCGCGACAATCCCGAGAACCTGACGCTAGACCTGAGTTGCCATCAGGTGTTTGCCGCCGGACGACGACAGGTTGCGACGCGCGGGCCTTTCCCGGAGCTTGAGGAAGAGATCGTCAAGGATCACCGGGATTTCTGGTGAAAGAACGCGGCACAAGAGACTGACGCAGAACCTGTTTTCGCGTCAGCCCCTGCCCTTCCATGGCACCAGTTTCTTTTCGGCAATGCGCATCAGGATATCGATACCATAACCGATGATGCCGATCAGGATGATGCCCATCACCACGATGTCGGTAAGCTGGAATTTCGAGGCGGCAATGATCATCATGCCGGCGCCCTTTTCGGCGGCGACGAGTTCGGCGGCGACCACGGTGCCCCAGCAAACGCCCATCGCCACGCGGGCTCCGGTAAAG
>JBATMT010000647.1:0-3774 GCA_049289975.1 Paracoccaceae bacterium
ATTTTAGGCCTCCCGCCCGGCACGGTTGTTTCCGGCGGCAAAAAGGCACACTTGATGCGGTATGGCCCTCCCGGTTAGAGGCAGAGGCACGACCGCAGTTGCGGTACATGGGCGACCATTCTTTTGAACTGTGCGCTACGGCGAAAGGAACAGGATCATGACAAACCGGCCAATCCTGATTGCTCCATCGATCCTGTCGGCGGACTTTGCCAACTTCGGCGCTGAGATCCGAGCAATCGAGGCTCAAGGGTGCGATTGGGTCCATGTCGACGTGATGGACAATCATTTCGTGCCAAACCTGACCTTCGGTCCGCAACTCTGCAAGGCGATCCGTCCGCACATCGGCACGGTCATGGACGTGCATCTCATGATTGCGCCCGTCGATGCGTCGCTCGTTGCCTATGCCGGTGCAGGTGCTGACATACTGACTGCCCACTATGAGGCAGGTCCGCATATACACCGTACCTTGCAGGCCATTCGCGGGTTGGGGTGCAAGGCAGGGCTTGCGCTCAATCCAGGCACACCTGCCGACGTTGCGAAAGATCTTCTCGACATGGTGGATATCGTCTGCGTGATGACAGTGAATCCCGGCTTCGGAGGTCAGAAGTTCATACACTCCCAACTCGCTAAGGTAAGTAACCTGCGCGCCATGATTGGCGACCGGCCAATTCACATTGAGATCGATGGCGGTGTAACGCCGGAAACCGCGCCCCTTGTTACAGCTGCAGGAGCGGATGTCTTGGTAGCCGGATCTGGCGTCTTTGCCGGGGGCTCAGTCAGCAGCCCCGAAGTTTACGGCGAAAACATCAGAGCAATTCGTGCCGCAGCGGAAGCGGGCAGGGGGTGAGCCGCTGTCCGATCGTCTTCGATCTTGATGGGACATTGATCGACTCTGTTCCGGATATTCATGCTGCCGTCGTGCGTATGCTATTGTCTCATGGTCTTACACCGCTGTCAGTTGCCGAGGTAGCATCCTTCGTTGGCAACGGTATCCACGTGCTGATTGACAGGGTGGCGGGTGCTGTGGGCGTGACCGACAGGACGCTGAAAGCGAACATGCTGGACCGCTTTCAGTCAGAGTACCAAAGACATCCGACCGAGAGGACTACAACCTATTTGGGCGCTATTGAAGCGTTGACCGATCTGGCGAGCGCGGGTCATCTGCTAGGCATCTGCACGAACAAACCGCACGCGATCACGCGGTCCATTCTGGCCAATCTGGGATTGGCCGACTTTTTCGGCGTGGTCATCGCTGGCGACAGTCTTTCCATCCGCAAGCCCGACCCCCGTCCCCTTATTGCTGCGTTTGATGCTCTGGAAAGGGGACGCGGCCTCTTTGTCGGTGACAGCGAGATCGATGCGCAAACCGCTCAGGCCGCCGGCATCAGATTTTTGCTTTTCACGCAGGGTTATCGCAAGTCCGCCGTGTGCGACATCGCCCACTACCGTTCGTTTTCTGCACTTGATCAGCTTCCCGCACTGGTGAAGTATTCGGCGCTCTAGTGGCTTCGTGAGTCATGTTGCAGTGCAGCATTCAAACACTGACATGGCAGATATGCGCCGACGGCATAACATCTCGACTAGAAAAAATATGTACAATGTGTGATTGAGTGCTCGGCGCCTGAATGAAATCTGCGGAATGTCTGAAAACATTGAAAATTGCCGGACTTCGGTCTCACGGCGAGGGGTTCTTTGCAGTGGAATTTCCTTCGGGATTCTGCTCGGTTCGACGGCGCTGCCGTCTATTGTGCGGGCGCAGCAATCTGCGCCTCAGTCGGAGCCATTCAGTTTCGATGCACTGACCGAAGTGATGAAGTCGAGGGCTGCTGGACAAGACCCTGTTGCGCCGCCGCTTTCGGACTTCCTTGCGGGCCTCGACTACGATTCGTACCAGATGATCCAGTTCTGGCCAAAACGTGCGCGCTGGGCTGAGGACGGCAGCACATGGCGTGTGATGCCGTTCCATATCGGTTGGCTCTTCAAGGAGCCCGTAAAGGTTTACGAGGTTTCCAACGGCGCCTCGACAGAGATGCAGTTCACGACCGCTGATTTCGAGTATCGCAACAAGCTTGCTGCAGAAGTGCCAAAGGATTTCACGCTTCCAGGCGTTGCCGGGATCAAGCTTAATTACCCGTTGAACCGTGCCGACCTCTTCGATGAAATCGTGTCGTTCGTTGGCGCCAGCTATTTTCGCGCATTGGGGCAAGGGAACGCATACGGCCTGTCTGCGCGCGGTCTGGCGATAAACACCGGTCTGTCGGAGGCCGAAGAGTTTCCGCGCTTTACCGGATTCTGGCTCGAAAAGCCTGCGCCGGGCTCGGCCAGCGTTGTACTCTATGCCGCGCTCGACAGCGCAAGTGTGACAGGAGCTTATCGCTTTGTTGTGGTTCCCGGCGTTGATACAGTCATCGAAGTAACTGCGCGCCTGTTCTTCCGTGCCGAAGTTGCAGAGTTGGGTGTTGCGCCGCTGACTTCGATGTTCCTCTATTCTGACATCAACCGGAACCGGTTCGACGATTACCGCCCACAGGTCCATGACAGCAACGGCCTGCGAATTGTACGTGCGGACGGCGATGTTATGTGGCGCGCACTGAACAATCCCATGCAATTGGCAAGTTCCTATTTCACCGAAATGCGGCCCCAGCGTTTTGGCCTTCATCAGCGTGGCCGTACGTTCGAGGACTATCAGGACGCCGAGGCCCACTATGAACTGCGGCCCTCGGTCGATATCGAGCCGATTGGAGACTGGGGCAACGGCAAGATTCGTCTCGTCGAGATACCTTCCGATCTGGAAGTCCATGACAACATCGTCGCTTACTGGGTCCCAGAGCGCAAACCCCTTGCTGGCGAGAGCATCGAGATTTCGTACCGGATGCACTGGGGGCGCCTGCCTGTGCCAGAGACGGAAGATCGCGCCATCGTTGTGGCTACACGCGGCGGTGTTGGTGGGACGGCGGGTCTCTCTACGCCGCCAGACACACGCAAATTTGTTGTCGATTTCAGGGGTGGCATGTTGAGCCGAATCCCCGGCGACGATACATCAGTGGCGCCTGTTGTGACGGTAACGAACGGCAAAGCCGAATTCGTTACCTTACACAAAATCGAGGGCACTGACCTTTGGCGGCTGGTGTTTGATGTTGCATCCGAAAAACAAACAGTATGCGAACTGTCGGCGCACGTTGCCGGCTACGGAAAGAAGTTGTCGGAAGTCTGGATGTTCCAGTGGGTGAAGCCATGACCAAGTTGACACCGAACCCTATGCAATCTGCCTCGCGGGACATGGCGCGCCGCGCAGCGTTTCACGGGGTACCTGCCGGTTCTTTGCCCGAGGCGCCGCTTTCCATGCCAACGCAAACTCTCGAGCAGCCCTCTCGCTTCGGCCAGCTTATTCGCGCCCTGCTTGCACTGCCTCTCGGTCGGGCCGAGACCTGAGCCATGGCCCCTCCGGTCAGGTCTAGTCGGCGGGCAACTGCCATGCCTGTACGCATGCTGCGCATCAGTGCCGTCATTCTGGCCAACATCATTGGGATCGGCGCTGCCGCGATTTTTTTGCAGTATTCCGCAGCCAACGGACTGACGCCGTTTGCGGTGGTCAGCACTTTCCTGCTTTTCCTGTCCACAACTTGGTTAGCTTGGGGGGCGATGTTGGGCCTGATCGGGCTCGCACCCATGCCTCGGCCGGGACGCTTCTCTGATGCGCCGATCAGGGGCACTACAGCCGTACTGGTTCCGGTGTGCAACGAAGATCCGACCGTGACTTTCGCGCGCGTCGCA
>JBATMT010000648.1:0-4061 GCA_049289975.1 Paracoccaceae bacterium
GTACGAGACACTGCTGACGGTGGTCGCGTTCCTGAACCCGCTGATGATCGTCGCGATGCTGCTGGCGGCGCGGCGGCTGGCCGCCCCCACGATGCGAGTGGGCTGCTATCTGGGGCTTGGTCTGGTGCTGCTTTTGATCTCGAGGGTGGGGCTGATCGCGCTGATCCAGAACCAGCCACAGGTAACCGTGGCTTTCCTGACGGTGCTGGCGATCGAGAGGGCCGAGAACGGCTCTCCCAGACTTGGCGGCGTGCTGCTGGCGTTGGCGGCGGCGATCAAGCTTTATCCGGCGATCTACGCGCTTTTCTGGCTCGCCGGCGGCCAGAAACGGGCGGCGGCGAGTTTCGCGCTGGTCGGCGGGGCGATTGGCCTTTTGTCGGTCGCCGTCGCAGGCTGGCCGTTGCATCTGGCCTTCTTGCACATGATCCGGGTGATCTCTGATACGGCGATGGTCACGCCCGTCAACTATGCATTGGAAAGCACGCTGGCGCATTCGTTCTATCTGGATCAGTTGACCATGGTTTTGACGCCGCGGATCGACCCCAGCGCGGCACGGGGTGCTGCGTGGACGGTGCTTGCAAAGCCTGTGCCGCTGGCGATTGCCATGAAACTCATGCAGGTCGGCGTCGTCCTGTGGCTGATGGTCCTGTTCCGCAAGGCACGTGACAGGCAGGACCGGGCGGCGCTGTGGCCCTTTGCCTTCGGGCTGTTCACGTTGGTCGGCCCCATCGCCTGGTGCTATCACTATCTTTCGTCGGTGGCTTTCGCGCCGATGCTCGTCCAAAGGCTCAGACCGTGGCCAAGCGCGCTGCTGTTGCTGGTGTTCGCGGTGGTCACGTCACCGTTCACCCTGTCGCTTTTCGACATTGCCAAGGTGACGCAGATGATCAGCCTTGGCTTGCAGACAACGGGCACGCTGGCGATTGTGCTGTTGCTGGTGGCTTTTTACGCCGTGCGACACGTCCGCCCGCCGCTGACGGCAAGGGACGCGCCGTGAGACAATCGCAAGACGGGGCACCGCCCGAGCCATTGTCGGCACAAGTACTGGCGTTTGTCGTGGTCGGCTTGTGGACGGCGATCAACGCCGTTGGCCTGTGGAACAACTGGGCCGAGGATCTGGCCGCAGTCTATATGGCGGGCTGGCTTTGGGATCACGGGCAGGCCGGTCTGATCTATGCGGCGCCCGAGCATTTCTTCGGTGGGCAAGCCGAAAGCTGGACGCCAATCCTGAACGCCATCGGCGGACCAAGCGCCACGGCTTTTCCCTATGTCTACCCGCCGCTCTGGGCGGTCGTGGTCGCTCCGCTGACCCGCATCCTTTCGGCCACGGCATTCTTCAACGCGATGCTGGTCCTGCAAACCGCGCTGTTGGGCTATGGTCTGGTGGTGTCGCACCGGCTGGTGCGTCCGCCATTGGCGGTGTGGAAATGGGTGGTCGTCGGCTGCGCGCTTTTTCAGATCACCGTGCCATTTGTGACGGCGATGAAACAATGCCAGCCGTCGATCCTGGTGGCGATCCTGACGCTTCTGGCGGTCGAGCGCAGTGTGAACGGGGCGCCACGACGGGCCGGAGCGTATCTGGCGCTGGCTGCGGCCATCAAGCTGACACCGGTTCTGTTCGTCCTGATCTTTCTGCAACGACGCGACTGGACGGCGCTGCGCTGGTTCGCGGGGGTGGGGCTGGCGCTGGCTGGCGCAAGCCTCGCGCTTGCGGGGGTCCCGTCCCATCTGGAATTCCTGCAATCGCTGCGACTGGCTGGCACGTCCACGCTGGTTTCTTTCGTCAACCTCTCGGCCCGCTCGCTGGTCGACTATGCTCTGGCGCTTTTAGGCAACGAGCCGACCCGCTATGCGGAAAGGTTCTATATCTTTACGCTGCCACACGCGGCGCATCTTCAGTCATCGGCGGTCAATGCCGTTGCTTTTGCAGCGATTTCCGCATGGATTGTCCGAAAAGGCCAAAGGCTGGAGCCGACTACGGCGGCGGTTGCCAGCACGTTCGTGCTGTCGGTCGCGCTGCCGCTGTTCGGGCCGCTTGGCTGGCAACATTATTACCTGCTGCCGCTCATGCTTCTGCCCTGCCTTTTCGCAATTGCCTCACCGCGGCAACTGGCGTTCATCGCCTTGCCGGTTCTTCTTGCCGAGAATATCGCGACCTTCGATTTCATGCTTGATGCGGGATTGCCCCCCACACTCTACGTCTCGGTCGCCGTCTGCTGCTGGCTGATTGCCGTTTTTCTTGTCGGGATGCGCATTGGCCCGGCCAACAGCACAGCACGATTCTGAAATAATCTATTCAGAGCTTGCCGTATCGTAAATTTCATAGTTTCATCTTGTCAGGCGGCGCTGAGACCGCCCGAGAAGAGCAACGGGATTGAACCTATCGGTTCGGAGGGGATAACAATCATGTCGGACTATTCCGATAAGGAACACCATGAGGACGTGAAAATCCTTCATGGTATGGGTTACGCACAGGAACTGTCGCGAAGCATGTCGAAGTTTTCCAACTTCGCCATTTCGTTCTCGATCATCTGTATCCTGTCGGGTGGTATTAACTCGTTCGCGCAGGCGATTTCGTCAGTTGGTGGCGCAGGGGCTGGCATCGGCTGGATCGTCGGCTGCTTGATCTCGGGCATGTTCGCGCTGGCAATGGCGCAGATCGCTTCGGCCTTCCCGACGGCGGGTGGGCTGTATCACTGGGGTTCCATCCTTGGAAACCGCTTCTGGGGCTGGCTGACCGCGTGGCTGAACCTTCTGGGTCTCATCACCGTTCTGGGTGCCATCAACATCGGTACGGCCTATTTCTTTGCAGGCACCTTCGGCTCGATGTTCGGCTTCACCGGTTCTGACGGCCAGGTTGTGGCGTTTGTGGCGGTCATCACCATCATTCAAGCCATCTTCAACCATATGGGCATCAAGGCGACGACGTTCCTGACCGACATCTCTGGCTACATCATCTTTGCAACGACCGCTGTTCTGGTCGTCGCATGTCTGGCCTTTGCTCCGGCGATCGACATCTCGCGGCTGTGGACCTTCACCAACTACTCGGGTGAAATCGGCGGCAACGTGTTCCCGCAGTCGGACAGCATGGGCTATCTGTTCCTGCTCTGCCTGCTTCTGCCGGTCTATACGATCACCGGCTATGACGCTTCGGCGCATACGTCGGAAGAAACCAAGAATGCCGCCACGTCGGTGCCGAAAGGTATCGTCACTGCGGTTTTCTGGTCGTCGATTGTTGGCTGGGTCATGATCTGCGCCATCACTCTGGCCATCCCGGATCTGGCAACCGCAGCCGGTCAGGGCTGGGGCATGTTCTTCGCAACGATGGATGCGATCCTGCCTGCCGGCCTGAAAATGGCCCTCTACTTCTTCATCTTCATCGCCCAGCTGCTTTGTGGTCTGGCAACCGTGACGTCGGCGAGCCGCATGCTCTTCGCCTTCTCGCGCGATGATGGTGTACCGGGTGCCTCCAAGGCTCTGTCAACCGTTTCGCCCAAATACCGGACCCCGGTGAACGCGATCTGGACGGCAACCGTACTGTGCATCCTCTATGTGATCATGGCGATGATGATCAAAGTCGGCGAAACCTCGATCTACGTGATCGTGGTGAACTCGACGCTGGTCTTCCTGTTCCTGTCCTTCACCATTCCGCTGGTGGCTGGCTTGTTTGCCTATGGCACTGCGAAATGGCCGAGCCCCGGCCCGTGGGCGATGAGTGCTGGCGTCTACAAACTGGTGACGGTTCTGTCGGTCGTCGGCATGGCGGTAATCCTTTACATCGCCGTCGCGCCTCCGAACGAGCGCGTGCTTTACGTCGTGGTTGGCTTCATCGCTCTTGCTCTGGTGATGTGGGTGGCGGTCGAGAACCGCCGCTTCGAAGGTCCGCCCACCGGCGACCGCATCGCAGCGCGCAAGGCAGCCATCGCGGCGGCCGAAGCAGCGGTCGGCGAACGGACCTGACAAGATCGCAAGACAAACTGGCGGCCCGGGGAAACCCGGGCCGTTTTTCTTTGGTCAGAACGGACGGACGACGTTGCCGGAGTAGAAATAGACCCCAAGGC
>JBATMT010000649.1:0-5100 GCA_049289975.1 Paracoccaceae bacterium
GTGCAGGGGCGGGTGATGCCAACCGTATCGGCCTCCTGGAAGCCGTCGGTGCCAATCAGGAAGGTTGGAACTTGTCCAGACAGAACAACCAGCGGGATCGAGTCCATCAGTGCATCTGTCAGGCCGGTCACGGCGTTCGTCGCACCGGGGCCAGAGGTCACCAGAACAACGCCGGGCTTTCCGGTTGAACGGGCATAACCCTCAGCCATGTGAACGGCGCCTTGCTCATGGCGCACGAGAATGTGGCGAATGTCGTTTTGCTGGAAGATTTCGTCATAGATCGGAAGGACAGCGCCGCCGGGGTAGCCAAAAACCACCTCGACTCCCTGATCTTTCAGGGCCTGCACCACCATCTTCGCTCCGGTCATCTGCCGCGACATTTACATCTCCATCCGCTCAACATCTTTCGCCAACAAAAAGCCCCCGAGGATCATCGGGGGCGCATGGGAACCATCATGGTCTGCCGTTACCGGCCCACGCGCCACATCCTCTGAAGTACAAGTACGGTCACCATGACCATCTACCTTTCGCTGCTTCGCGGCGGACATTAGGCGGGGTGCGCGGGGGCGTCAACCGCGAAAATTGATAAGAAAGTGTCGGGGATATGGTGAATTAGCTATTTTTCTTTCAATATGGATGCGCGCACAGAAAGAAATGCGAATCGCACCGCATAAATATCCCTCATAAGCCCAGCCAGACGAGATAGACGGCGTAGGTGCCAAGCATTGCCAGGCCCGATCGGCGACCTACCTTGTCTTGGAGGTAGGCCAGAGCCACGACAGCAAGGGCGACTGCCAACGCCAAAGCAATATCGAATCCTGCGAAGCGCGCATCGACTGAAAGCGGGTGCAGAATTGATGTCGCGCCGAGTATGCCCAGTATGTTGAAAATGTTTGAACCGACGATGTTGCCGACCGCGATGTCACTTTGACCGCGCCGCGCGGCCATCACCGAGGTTGCCAGTTCGGGCAGCGACGTGCCTATGGCAACGATGGTCAGCGCGATTACGGCCTCGCTGATGCCAAGTGCGCGGGCGATTTCGGTAGCACTATCTACGAGAAGGCGCGCGCCAACCATGAGTGCGGCAAGACCGGCGACCAGAAGGAGAAGCGCAGGCAGCAGTCCCATCGGCTGGGTTTGGTCGGGATCAGGCTTGTGATCGGGGGTCCGGAACGACAGCCAAAGATATACAGCCAGACACGTGAGCAGCAGAAGGCCGTCAAGGCGCGACAGGGTTCCTGACAGAAGCATGGCCCAAAGCACGATAGTTGCCCCGATCATCACGGCGAAGTCACGCTTGAGGTGTGCGAATTTCATCGTCATTGGAGCTGCGACGGCGGCGATGCCGAGAATGAGCAAGATGTTGGCTATGTTTGAGCCGAGGACGTTGCCAAGCGCAATGTCAGGGCTGCCGTCGAATGCGGCTTGCACCGACACGAGGAGTTCGGGTGCCGACGTGCCGAAGCCGACGATGGTAAGACCGATGATGAGCGGCGAAACCCCAAGGCGGCGGGCAAGTGCTACCGCACCACGGATAAGGAACTCACCGCCGATGAAAAGCCCAACAAGGCCAAGCGCAAAGAACAGGTACGTCATGATAACCTCACATGGAAGTGAGCTAAGTATTTCCTGATTTGGCGCAAGATGCATGGCAATAAATCTTCGCGCATTGATTTTGACTGTACAGTCAGTATAGTCATGTGCAGAGCAGGGAGATTAGTATGCGAGCGATCAGCAAAGACGACCGTAAGGTTGTGAGCATTCACAACGGCCGCTACGAGAATTTTGTCTATCCCGATGGCATGGCCCTTGGCGACGCTATCCTTCAACTAGACAAAGAACAGCCGCTTGGCGTGGGGTTTCACGTTTACCGGATGCCAGCAGGCATGAAGACGCGCGGACACCGCCATAATGGCCACGAGCAGTTTCTCATCCTCGAAGGCGAATTGCATGAGAGCGATGGAACAGTTCTAAAGGCAGGCGATCTGGTGTTTTACCGCGACGGGTCGGAGCATGATTCTTACACGCCGAATGGCTGTCTGCTGGCGGTGCATATTGCCGGACCGGAAACATCCGTCGACTGAGATGGTCGACTGCCGCGCCGATTGGCATTGGGTAACTGTATACCGCCGTGTCTGGCATTTCGTCCGCCAACATTCAGATCAAACGCCCTAAAGATCGGCGCGGCCCCGCCGGTGGACAGCAATTCGGGCAACTCTGGCTGCGTCATCGTTGCAAGCCAATGGCAAAGCTGCAAACAATTGGCTGTGCCCCGCGTGGTGCAGACGATTCAATGGGAGGAGATTTTGCATGGATAGACGTTCGTTTCTGACGAAAGCCACCGTCGGTGGCGCGGTTGCAGCGGGGGCCGCGACCCTTGCTGCGCCAGCTCTTGCTCAAAGCAATCCGAAGGTGACATGGCGTCTAACGTCGTCGTTCCCGAAGTCGCTCGACACGATCTATGGCGGTGCGGAAGTGCTGTCGAAAATGTTGAGCGATGCGACCGACGGCAATTTCCAGATTCAGGTCTTTGCTGGCGGCGAAATCGTTCCGGCGCTGGAAGCGGCAAACGAAGTGTCGGCGGGCAACGTTGAGGCTTGTCATACAGTCGGTTACTATTACTGGGGCAAGGACCCGACGTTCGCGGTTGCGGCGGCGGTTCCGTTCTCGCTTTCGGCTCGGGGCATCAATGCCTGGCACTATCATGGCGGCGGCATTGACCTTTACAACGAATTCCTTGCCACTCATAACCTCTTCGGTTTGCCCGGTGGCAATACCGGCGTGCAGATGGGCGGCTGGTTTCGCAAGGAGATCAACACGGTCGCCGACCTGAACGGGTTGAAGATGCGGATCGGCGGATTTGCGGGCAAGGTCATCGGCAAGCTTGGCGTCGTGCCGCAGCAGATCGCGGGCGGTGACATCTATCCGGCGCTGGAAAAGGGTACGATTGATGCGTCAGAGTGGGTGGGTCCCTACGACGACGAGAAGCTCGGCTTCTTCAAAGTGGCTCCGTATTACTATTATCCGGGCTGGTGGGAGGGTGGTCCGACCGTCCACTTCATGTTCAACAAGGCGGCCTATGAAGGCTTGCCGCCGGTCTATCAATCGCTTCTGCGGACTGCGGCTCAGGCGGCAGATGCGAACATGCTGCAGAAGTATGACTGGCTGAACCCCGTCGCGATCAAGTCGCTGGTGGCTCAGGGCGCGCAATTGCGGCCGTTCAGCCCTGAGATCATGGAAGCCTGCTTCAACGCTGCCAACGAGGTCTATGCCGAGATGGAAGCGACGAACCCGGCTTTTGCGAAGATCTGGGGCTCGATCAAGGCGTTCCGTTCCGAGCACTACACCTGGGCGCAGATTGCTGAGTACAACTTCGATACGTTCATGATGCAGCAGCAAAACGCCGGCAAACTGTAAGATAGTCACTCTGGGAAAACCCCGGAAAGCAATGGCTTTCCGGGGTTTTTTCATATCATGGGGTAGCAGGTGCCGGTGTAGTGAGCGATGGAGGCTGACCTACAGTTCCTGTGCCGCCGAGGCTTGGCGGCGGTGTGCCCAGCCCATTCCCCAAGCCGTTGCCTAGACCGCCACCAAGTCCGCCGCCGCCGAGAGTTGGCATCTTTGGCAATTCGATTTTTACGTTGGTCATATCCACAGGCGCGCCCTTGTAGTGCATTACAAGCTGCGGAAAAGAAATGACGACGCCAACCATGACAACCTGGATCACCACAAAAGGAACGGCTCCCCAGTAGATCTGACTGGTTCGGACCGGCTCCATCTTCAAGCCGGTTACGCGGTCCGTATAGGGAACACGCGCCGCCACTGAGCGCAGATAGAACAGAGCAAAGCCGAACGGTGGGTGCATGAACGAAGTCTGCATGTTCACACCGAGGATCACACCGAACCAGATCAAGTCGATGCCAAGCCGATCTGCAGCCGGGGCTAGGAGCGGTACGATTATGAATGCCAGTTCGAAGAAGTCGAGGAAAAATGCCAGAAGGAAGACAAGGATCGAGACGCCAATCAGGAAGCCGATCTCACCGCCGGGCAGGGCAGTCAGAAGATGCTCGACCCAGAGATGGCCGTTAACACCGTAGAAGGTCAGCGAGAACACCCGCGCGCCGATCAGGATAAACATGACGAATGCGGAAAGGCGGGTCGTGGCGGCAAGTGCCTGTCGGATGACATCAATCGACAGGCGGTTTTTCATGGCGGCGAGCAGCATGGCGCCTACCGCGCCCATGGCGCCACCTTCGGTTGGTGTTGCGATGCCGAGGAAGATGGTCCCGAGAACAAGGAAGATCAGTGCCAGTGGCGGTATCAGGACGATTATGACTTGTTGGGCCAGTCGCGACATGAGGTTAAGTTTCGTCGCTCTGTCCACGAGTGCTGCAACGTAGATCGAAGCGACGCCGATTGTTGCGCCCCATATGCCCGCATCACTGCCGTGCGTGGGCTTGAGCCAGGCATGGGCGGCGTAGGCGATTCCGAATGCCGCCACGAGGGCAACCAGCAGTGACATGACGCCGTGACCGAGGGTTCGGGCTTCGAGCGGGAGCGCTGGCATGAGCTTCGGCTTCACGATCGACAGGACAAGCACGTAAAGCATGTAAATGCAGGTCAGAACGAGACCGGGAAGCATTGCGCCCTTGTACATGTCACCGACCGATTTGCCGAGTTGGTCGGCCAGAACGATGAGGACGAGAGAGGGCGGGATGATTTGGGCCAAAGTGCCCGAAGCGGCGATCACCCCAGACGCCACCCGGCGGTCATAGCCGTAGCGCAACATGATCGGCAGCGAGATAAGACCCATGGCGATCACCGATGCTGCGACAACGCCCGTCGTGGCTGCCAGGAGTGCGCCTACGATGATCACCGCATATGCAAGTCCGCCACGCACCGGGCCGAAAAGTTGGCCGACCGTGTCGAGCAGGTCTTCCGCCATTCCGGATCGTTCGAGGACCACGCCCATAAAGGTGAAGAAGGGGATGGCCAACAATGTCTCGTTTGACATTACCCCCCACAGTCGACCGGGCATGGTGTTCAAGAGCGGCCAACTTAGGTTGATCGCGCCCTCTGACAAGGGGGCGAGCTCTACAC
>JBATMT010000650.1:0-4366 GCA_049289975.1 Paracoccaceae bacterium
ACACTCACCTCCGCTACCGGCAACGCACGACGGTCAACCTTCCCGTTAACCGTCAACGGCAATGAGGAAAGCGGGATAAAGAAGGCCGGAACCATATAGCCAGGCAAAAGGGATTGCAGTCCGCGGCGCAGGCCATCGGGTGACTGCGTATCGGCAACGAAATAGGCCACGAGTTGTCGCACGCCCGGCCGATCTTCGCGCAAGATCACCGTTGCGTCCTGAACGTCCGGGAGTGACTTCAGCGCGGCCTCGATTTCGCCGAGTTCGACGCGAATGCCGTTGACCTTGATCTGGTCATCCTCGCGACCGCGGAATTCCAGCCGACCATCGGCCAGCCAGCGCGCAGTATCGCCGGTGGCATACATGCGCGCACCTGACAACGCACTGAACGGATCGGGCAGAAACTTCTCAGCGGTCGCGTCCGGTCGCTTATGGTAGCCGCGCGCCGGTGCAACGCCCCCGATGTAGAGTTGTCCCCAAACCCCTACGGGAACGGGCTCCAGTCCCGACCCAAGGACGTAAGTCCGGGCATTCCAGATCGGTCGGCCGATCGGAGGCCGGTCGGCCCAAGTCGCCGCCTCACTTGCTGGAAGCGGCTCATGCGTGACCACATGCGTTTCGGAAGGGCCGTACTGGTTGAACAGCGTCGCACCATTCAGCAGGTGCAAAAGCGCCTCTCGATGGTCCGCCGTCGAAAGCGCTTCGCCGGCACTGATGATCTCGCACCGGTTCATCGGCGCAGCCGCAGGCCGAGGCAGCGCTAGCATCTGCTGAAGTACCGCATTGGGCAGGAACATCCGCCCGACTTTGTGCTGGCGGGAATAGTTCAGCACTGCCTCGAGATCGCGGTTCAGGCCGGGCGGCAGAAGGACAAGCGTCTTGCCGGCGGCCAAGGTCGAGAAGATCTCCTGGAAGGACACATCGAAGTTCAAGGACGCAAATTGTAGCACGGCGTCGGGGACCGGGCCGGTCGCGAGTTGCCACTGGATCAGATTTTCCAGCCCGGTCCGCGTCAGGGTGACGCCTTTCGGCCGCCCGGTAGAACCTGAGGTATAGATCAGGTAGCCGCAGGATTGCGGATGGATTGCCACGTTGGGCGCATCGCTGTGACCCGCAATGTCCGCAAGATCGAGTGCAAGCACATCCGGGCCGAACCCGCGCAGCTTTCCGGCGAGTGAGCGGCTGGCCAGGATCAGGCGCGGTGCTGCATCCTCGATCATGTAGGTCAGCCGCTGATCCGGATAATCGGGATCGAGCGGCAGATAACCTCCGCCTGCCTTCAGGACGGCCAGAAGCGCAATCACCATTTCGAAGGATCGCTCTGCCGCAATCCCCACCACAGTTTCCGGTCCGACTCCGTGCTCTGCTAGAACTCTGGCCAAGCCGTTGGCCTTGGCATTCAGGGTGGCGTAGTCAAGCCGCTCATCTAGCAGCACTAGCGCCGTGGCACCGGGTGCAGAGGTCGCAAAGCCCGCGATGCGCGACAGAACATCCTGACCGCCTGTGGTGGGCAAAGCGGGATTGGGTTGATTGAAGCTTTCCAGAATCTGGTCGTGATCGGCCTCGGTCAGCAGCGGCAGATCGGAAATCCCGACAGTGAGATCGGCAGCAATGGCAGCCAACAGGTAGCGGAACTGGGTCGCCATACGCTCGATTGTCGCCGCGTCGAAAAGATCGGTGGCATACTCGATATTGCCATCAAGACCGCCTGCCACTTCCTGCAACGAAACAGTCAGATCGAACTTGGCACTGACGCTTGGCAGGTCCATCGGCGCTATATCCAGACCTTCCAGCGCGATGTCCCCCAACGGGGCGTTTTGCAGCGCCAGCATGACCTGAAACAGCGGCGAATGGCTCAGATGCCGTTCCGGTCGCAGGACCTCGACCAGATGCTCGAACGGCACATCCTGATGACCGTAGGCAGCAAGCGCGGTGTCGTGGCTCTGTTCGAGCAGATCGGCAAAGCGCATGTCGGGGCTAACGTGGTTGCGCAGCACCAGCGTGTTGACGAAAAAGCCGATCAACGGCTCCAATTCAGCACGATTGCGGTTGGCGATGGGGGTGCCGATCAGGATGTCGGTTTCGCCGCTCAAGCGATGGAGAAGCGTGGCCAAGGCCGCCTGCATAACCATGAAGAGAGTAGCGCCCTTGGCACGACCAACGCGGCGCAAGGCGTCTACCAGCTCTGCCGACAAGGCGAAGTCCAGCGATGCGCCCTTGTGACTTTGCACCGCAGGGCGAGGTCGGTCAGTCGGCAGGGCCAGCAGGCTAGGCGCTTCAGCCAATTGATCCTTCCAGTAGTCGACCTGACGCTGCAATTCGGCGCCTATCAGCCACTCGCGCTGCCAGGCTGCAAAATCACTGTACTGGATGGAAAGCGGTGGCAGCGGATCAGTTTGGTTACGCTGGAAAGCGGCGTAGAGCGCCGCAATCTCGGATACGAGTACACCGATGGACCAACCATCTGCCACGATGTGGTGCATCGTCAGGACGAGAACGTGGTCTGTAAGAGACAGCCGCAACAGCCGCGCGCGCACCAGAGTCCCTTCGGTCAGGTCAAAGTGCTCAAGGGCAGATTCGGCACAGCGTGACACGGCCGCATCAAGCGCCCTTTCGACAGGCAGGTCGCTGAAGTCCTCCAGCGGCAGATCAAATGGAGCGGGTGGAACCACGGTCATCTGCGGGTGATGGTCCTGAACCCTGATTCGGCCACGCAAGACGCTGTGGCGCGTCAGGACCGTGGTGAAGGCAGATTCCAGTGCCCTGCGGTTCAACTTCCCCCTCAGCCGCAAGGCTGCCGGTATGGTGTAATGGGGGCTGTCGGGATCGAGCTGGTCAAGGAACCATAGTCGCTGCTGGGCAAACGAGAGTTCGTGGGCACCTGCCGGGCCAAGTGCCGGAATGGTTGCAGTCACGGCAGGCGTCTGCGCTTGGTTTGCGGCAACTATACCGGCGAGGCCGCCAATGGTGGGATGCTCGAACAGCGCGCGAAGCGGAAGCTCTATGGCAAACCGGGTGCGAATCTTCGAGATGACTTGCGTCGCCAGAAGCGAATGTCCGCCAAGAGCGAAGAAATTCTCGTCGTCTGCCATGCTGTCTGGCGCGTGTGACAGAACCTCTCCCCAGATTGCGGCAACCTCTTGGGTCAGTGCGTCGCGCGGACCCGCCTGAACCTCGGCGCGCGCAGGCTTGGGAAGCGCGCGGCGATCAATCTTGCCGTTGGTGGTCAGAGGGAATTGCTCAAGCTCTAGGATGCGCCACGGCACCATGTAAGCGGGCAGGCGTTGACGCAGTGCAGTCAGGAGCGCGGCCTCCTTAGCCCCGGTGACATAGGCCAGAAGCTGCTGGGTCCCGGCGGCTTCGGAATGAAGGGTCACCAGCGCGGCCGATGCGCCCAGATCCAGCAGAGCAGCTTCGACCTCGGCAGGTTCGATGCGGAAGCCGCGAAGCTTGATCTGGTCGTCGGTCCGGCCCAGATAGCTGACCGTTCCATCGGCACTCAGCCGTGCCAGATCGCCAGTGCGATAAAGTCTCGCATCCGACGCGCCGAAGGGATCGGCGACGAAGCGTTCGGCGGTCAGATCGGGGCGGTTCAGATAGCCTTGTGCAAGGCAGTGACCGCCAAGGAATATCTCGCCCGGTATGCCAATCGGGACAGGTGCCAACCGCGTGTCGAGCAAGCGAAGGGTCGCGCCCGGTATGGCACGGCCCAGTGGCGGATCGGCCAGCGCCGGTGCGTGGTCGATCTCGTGCGCGGTGACGATGATGGCGGCTTCGGTCGGGCCATAGGTGTTGATCAGTTGAACGTGCGCGGTATCGGGCCGCGCAGCCCAATCGCTGACCTGTCTTGCAGTCAGCGCCTCACCACCAAGAACCACAAGACGAAGCGAAGGGGGCAATCCAGTCGTGTTTTGCACCCACTGGTGCCAGAACTGTGTCGGCAGGTCAGCAATTGTGATGCCGTTGTCGCCCAGCAGAGCGTCAAAAGCTCCACCAGTGTCGAGGAAACCCTCGGGCCGCGAAACAAGGCTCGCGCCTGCCATCAGCGTTGGGATGATCTCTTCCACGGCGGTGTCGAAGCCTGTGGCCGCAAACTGCAGAACCTTGTCCTTCGGTCCCAGTCCGCACATGGCAACGTGGTGTGCTGCATGGTTCATGACCGCAAGATGCGGGACACAAACGCCCTTTGGCGTCCCGGTCGTGCCCGACGTGTAGAGGATATAGGCTGGATCCAGTGCCGAAACGCCTGGCAACACACAGGCAGGCGCAGGTTCGTCCGCATCGACAAGCAACAGGTTGTGCAAATCGGGCTGATGCGCGCTG
Organism: Paracoccaceae bacterium; assembly: GCA_049289975.1. GTDB lineage: Bacteria > Pseudomonadota > Alphaproteobacteria > Rhodobacterales > Rhodobacteraceae > TMP-24. The sequence continues at coordinate 4,324 of JBATMT010000650.1, forward strand.
TCGCTGAGGATTAGCTTGGGCCGGGCATCGCCCAGAATGAAGT
>JBATMT010000651.1:0-14038 GCA_049289975.1 Paracoccaceae bacterium
TCGGAACTGATCAGATCGGCAAGCACCTTTTCGGCATTCTGGACCATCGTGCGGACTTTCCAGCACTTGAAGACCTTGCCGCCACGCCCGATGCGGTACTGGACATAGAGAGGTTTGCCACCCTGAAACCAAGTCGCAATGAGGATAACGGCGACAAGCGGCAGGACAACCGGTGCCGCGACAAGCACCGCAAAGAGATCAATCAGACGTTTGCCAATAGACTCGTAGTAGCCTCTGCGAGGTGCGGTAACAGGTGTCATTGCGGAGAAATCGTAATAGGGCACGGTCATGCCTAAAAAGCTCCCTAGGGTATATTGAACGGACCCAACCCCTTTGATTCACCCGGCTTACGCTAGGCTTGCTTAGGTAAGCGATTGGTAAACCGCAAATATTTCAATTCCATGCAATAGAAACGAATTGTAGCGGTATTTTGTCTAATCGTCGGCGAAATTGGATTACGCAAGGTAAGCACCAAAAGTCTCCACATAACAACGCCTTAGACTAACCCGCCGAATCACGGCTCGCAGGGGGAAAGTGGCGACGAATAGTTCATATCGTGGCGGGAATAAGGCATCATTGACCGCTGCGAAACTACGCGGCTGCCGAAGCCCATTGTCGATTAAAACGGCGCATAAGAAACGCCGCCCCATGGCGGAAACACGGGATGATTCTATCGCTGTCTGTCTGATGTTCAGGTCAGGTTGGCGATAGCAGCCTGCGCCGCGCGATAACGAAGATGTCCGGCATCAAAAGCCTCGACCAACGATGCGACAGGGTCGATGGTGCGCTGGATGGTTGGAAGTGTGGCGATCTCGGAGCCCGCTCCGGTAACTGCCATCATGGCAAGGCGTGCGGCACCGAAGGCCCCACCGAAATCACCGGCGACGGGAAGTGCCACGGGTGTGCCAAGTGCGGTTGCCATAGCCTGAAGCCAGTAGTCCGAGCGCGAGCCTCCGCCAACTGCCAACAGATGAGAGATCTGTGTGCCGGTCGCAAGCAGGGCATCGCGGCAATCGCGGATCGCAAACACCACGCCTTCAAGAACTGCACGCGTTGCAGCGCCGGCGTCGGTTGCATGGTCAAGACCAATGAACGCACCACGGATTGCGGCATTGTTCAAGGGCGTGCGTTCGCCTCCGAGGTAAGGCATGAAGCGCGTGGAGGACGGACCTTGAAGCGGGCCAAGGTTTTCAGTCAGGGTGGCAGCGGTCGACCCGGCAAGACGCGCAAACCAGTTCAAGGCGTCGGTAGCGGCAAGAATGACGCCCATCTGGTGCCACGTTCCCGGCAGGGCATGGCAGAATGTATGTACGGCGGTCGCAGGATCGGGTCGGTAGCCGTCGTTTGCAGCGAACAGCACGCCCGAGGTTCCAAGCGACACGAACGCCTGTCCGGCTTTCACCACGCCGACACCGATGCCAGAGGCGGCATTGTCGCCGCCACCCCCGGCGACAGGGATACCGACCGGCAAGCCAAGGTCTGCAGCAAGATCGGGCCGGAGATGGCCCGAAACGTCTGACCCCTCAACCAACCGTGGCATATGCTCGCGTCCAAGACCCGTCATGCTCAAAAGCTGGTCCGACCAATCGCGCTTGCCGGTGTCGAGCCAGCTTGTCCCGGCGGCGTCCGACATTTCAGCGACATGATCGCCGGTCAGCCACAGGCGCAGATAGTCCTTGGGCAACAGCACTTTCGCGACCCGCGCGAACAGGTCGGGCTCATGCCGTTTGACCCAGACAAGCTTTGGCGCGGTGAAGCCCGGAAAAACGATATTGCCGCTGAGGGCGCGAAACTCTGGCTTTGCGTCCAGCTCTGCTGCTTCAGCGTGGGCGCGGACGTCGTTCCACAGGATGCAAGGTCGGAGCACCTTGTCCGCCTTGTCGAGGAGTGTGGCCCCGTGCATCTGGCCGGACAGGCCAACGCCCTTGATTTTTGTACGCACAGCCGCAGGCAGGGCGCCTATCACGGACCGCGCCGCGTCGATCCAATCCTGTGGCGCCTGCTCGGACCAGCCATCGTGAGGTCGCGACACGCTGAGAGGCGCAGAGGCTTCTGCGACGATCCTCTGATTGTCGTCCACGACGATGCCTTTCATGCCCGAAGTTCCCAAGTCCAGTCCCAGATACATATGGTGCCCTCCGCGCGCGTTCCGGCAATAAGGCAGAGCCAACCATCAGAGGCAAGTCCAGAACCTACCAAGACCGGTGAACTGGGTTTGCCTTGAGCGGCGCAGGTTTGTAGGCTCTGGACAGAACACTGGGATGGGGCATGCCGAATACAGAACGATCAGCGCGCGAAAGCTACCTCAGCCTGGCTAGCCATCTGTTGAGCTCGATCTGGAACGCATTGGACGATCGACACGTCGGTCTGATCGCTGCTGGCGTGGCGTTCTATTCGATGTTCGCCATCTTTCCGGGGATCGCTGCGACGATTGCCCTGTGGGGGTTCTTTGCCGACCCGATCGTGGTCGAGAATACGCTGGTCGAGGTGCACGGGGTGTTGCCCGATGACGTGTTCTCGATCCTGCAAACACAGGTACATGCCGTTATCTCAGCCCATTCGGATGGTTGGCACTGGGCGACTCTGTTGCCGCTGGCGATTGCGCTCTATTCGGTCCATTCGGCGGTTTCGGCACTGATTTCGGGGCTGAACGCCGTGCAAGTGCGCCGCCATCGCGAAGGGCTGATGCGTCATATCGGCTCGCTCGCCATCACCGTTGCGCTTTTGTTGGTCATCCTTGCGGCGCTGCTGATCGTTGTTTCGATCCCGATTGCGCTCAGTCTTTTCAACATGGGTGCGGCAGAGGCACTGATCCTGAGGTTCGTGCCGTGGTTCGTGGTGTTTCTGGTGGTGAACACGACCCTGGGGCTGTTCTATCGGTTTGGGGCGACGAAGGCCGGTCCAAGGCATAACTGGGTCAGCACGGGCAGCATGGTGGCGGCCTTCCTCTGGGCGCTCGTTTCGCTGGCATTCTCGGTCTATCTGGAAAACTTCGGCAGCTATAACCGCATCTATGGGTCAATCGGCGCGGTGATTGCGCTGATGATGTGGCTGTACCTGTCGGCCTATATTGTCCTGCTGGGTGCCATCCTGAATCACGAACTCAGCCGGATGTACGCCGAGCGGCAGGCCAAGGCTCAATAATCCCGCTTGAAGAAAATGCCCGCGCCGGTTTGCCCGTCGGTCCCGACAGTGCCGCGCAAGCTCAGGTCTGAGTTGATGTCGAGGTTCAGGTCGATCTTGCTTTTACCGTCTGCCCCGATGGTGGCTTCGGTATAGACCTTGTCGGTCACATATTTGCCCGCCTTGATCGCCGCGTTGCCCTCGTCGTCGGCAATGATGTCCAGATCGTCAAGTCTGGCGGACTTGCGGAGCTTTACGATGATGCTGTCGCTGCCCTTGCCGGTCAATGTGGCAATGGCGTTTGCCAGTTGGGCGAGCTGGAAGGCGGAGATATTGTCGATGCCGTTGCCGAACAGAAGCTGCGACAGGACTTCTTCTTCGGGAAGGCCGGAGGACGAGGTGAAGTGGATTTTCGGCGCGCTCGCCGGGCCATCAAGCACGATTGTCGAGGTGGTGCCGAACGTATCCGCCGAGGCGGTGAAGCTGAGATAGGGCACAAGTGAGCCAAGCAGTTGCACCAGGCCTTCGTCCAGCACGAAGCGTTTCCCAAGCAGGTTGAGGCGGCCGCGGATCAGGGTGAAGCTGCCAGATGGCTGCACGTCGGCAGTGGTGCCGCGCAAATGCACCGAGCCAGACATTTCGGCATCTAGCCCGCGCCCGCGCACGAACAGGCGGGCTGGTGCCGACACCTGAAGATCAAGGCCAAAGACCGAGGGCGTGCGGGCGGCAGTGGATTTGTCGAGTCCGGCGCGGCGACGGGTAACGCGCGAGGCCGCAGGCTCGTTGACATGGGTGATCGGAAAGATCTCGGAACCGGCGAACGAGACGGGTGCCACGACAATTTCGGTTTCGTCGAGCGTAATCGCGCCGCCAATGGTCGCGCCGCCAAGGAGCGGCCCCGAGACAGTAACCGTGCCGGATATCAGCGCTTCGTACAGGCTGGGGTCGCGCAGGCGGGCGTGGCTCAGGTTGACGGTCAGGTTCGCGTCATGCGGGGCATCCAGCGAGACGGGTCCGGACAGTTCGACCCGCCCGCCACCGCGAATGTCGGCGGCGGCGCGCAGGTTGGCCTGTCCGCCAGAAATGTCCGCCGTGACGTTGGCATTTTCGATCGAGAGCCGTTCCGAGGGTGAGGCGATGCGGATGCCGGTGCCTACCACCTGCCCGGATATCGAGGAAAGCGCCGGCGGCCCGGATATCTTGAGGTCGAAACGGACGGGACCGTCAACGCTGCGTGGCTGGATCAGGCTGTTGACGACCGCAGACTGGCCCATGCCGGACAGGGCGAGGTCGACGGTGCTGAAATCGCTGGCCACGGTGCCAGAGGCTTTGGCGCTGGTCTGGCCCGGCCCGGTTGCGGCAATCTGAACCGCATAGCCGGTCGCGTTGCGTGACACGGTGCCTTGTGCCGTGAGCGGGCCGGAAAAGCCGGGGGCAAGTCGTGCGGCATCCCGGAGCTTTGCGTCGATTGCGAAAGTGCCGGGCGGGCCTTTCGTTTCGGCCGAGAGCGACAGTTCTGCTGTCGTGAGTTGCGCCCTCTCAAGGTCAAAGACGCCGTCAGCTTCCTTGAGGCTGACCGTTACGGCTGAGCGTCCGCCAATCACCGTATCGGCAAGCGCATTGCCGACGGCAAGATTGCTGCCGTCGCCGGTCAGGGTCAGGCTGCGTTTTCCTATCGGGCCGGACAACACCGCATCGGCGGCAAATCTGCCCGAGAAGCCGGGGCCGAGCGCGCCAATGTCGGAGAAATCGAGCTTTCCGGTCAGATCCTGCGCATCAGAGGACAAATGGCCGCTCAGGGCGGCCGTCAGCGCGGGCACTTTCACGTCGAGTTGGCGGATCAAGATCCCGGTTTGGTCGCGCCTGGCCGACAGATCAATCTGGGACGGGCCAGAAAGCAGCCGATCAGCCATTGGCTGGTCAACGCTGAGCGCGGTGCCGTGGGCGCTTGCCGTCACGTCGAAAGCGCCCGTGACCAGAGCGCCTGACCCGGAGAGGCTGATCTCTGCCGCCCCGGAAAGCGGGCGCTGGGCAAACTTCGAGAAGCGGCTCACGTCAGGCGTTTTCAGGGTGAGGTTGCCGGTTGTCAGGAGGTCGAGGCCCTGCACCGCAAAAGCCAGATCGCCGGTCAGGCCAAGATCGCCTGCCTGTGCGTCGAGGCTACGCAGCGTCAACGGCTTGCCGTCTTGCCACGAGAGAACAGTCCGGCCGCGAACGTTTGGACCAAGTGCTTGTGCAAGCGCCGGGTCAGCCATCGTGAGGTCGTTTGCGGTGAAATCCAGGCTGCCAAGGATTCGCGCCGAACCTCCGGTGCTGCGAAGAACCCGGCCGCTGCCATCGAGTTGCAGCGAGCCGATAGTGACTTCCTTGCGCCGGAACCCATTGAGATCGCCGCTCAGGGTCCAGCCTTCGCCCTTGGTTTCGTCATAGCGCACCAAAAGCGTGCCGTTCCGAACGAACGTCGGCTCGCCCGCAATTGGCAGGAGCAGGTCTTGCTGATCGGCCAGACCCAGCCTGACGGTCAGGGCCGCTCCAAGCGGAACGCGCTCGGGCGAAAGGTTCAGGCGTCCGGTAAGATCCACCCCGGCGGAATCGAGAACCAGACGGGTGAGATCGGTGCGGACACCGGGTATATCGACGCCCTCTGCCTCGAGCGAGACAGATGTACCAAAGAAGTCCCGGTAGGCGGGCTGCAACAGCGGGGAAATGTCGCCGGCGAGCTTGAGCGCAAAGCGGCGCTCTGTCTGCTTGCCGCTTGCCACGGTTTTTGACCCAAGCTTGACGTTGCCTGTCAGGCGCGGCTGACCGTCGGTGGCCAGCGCGATGTCGGTCGAAAAGTCATCAATCGGGCCGGAGCCATGCATGGCAAGCTGGACGGGAGGCTTGCCGGGCAGGTCAAGAAGCGTTGCGGCAATGCCGTCGGCGTCTTCCTTGGCAAGCAGGTCGATGGTCGCCTGCCGGGTCGCGTTGGCGTAACTCGCCTTGAGCGTCAGATCCCCGACCTTGCCGTCGGCGCGGGTGATGGTGAATTCGGTGGACCCCTCGCCGCCAGCCAGTTGCCCGGTGCCATTGATCGACACGACGACTTCCTGACCGAGGACCGGCTCGTGGAGCGTAAGCTTTTCGGCGCGCAGCAAGCCTATCCGCACAGAAACAGGAAGCTCGGGCAGCGCGAAGCCGGACGAAGCCTCGACCGTCTTCGGCGAGGTGGCCAGTGAGGGCGCGCGCAGCAGGTCAATACTGGCAGCAGACAGTTCGTCGATCTCCACACGGCCCGACAAAAGCGCCGAGCGGCTCCAACTGATTGCCCCATCGTCAATCGTGATCCAGACACCCTGAGCATCGGCGATCGTCAGGCGCGTGAAAGTCGCACGAGAAGAAAGGGCGCCTGCGAATCCGTCGATTGTGACCGTGCGACCAAGACCTGAAAGGTTGGTTTCAAGGAACGAAGTCAGGAAGCCCTTGTCCTCGGCAGTCTGAGCGCTGTCTTGCGCCCATGACGAGGCGGGTAGAAGGGCGAGCGTCAGGATTTTCAGCCACTTCCACATCAGAACGCCTGCCCGATGCCGATATAGACCTGCATTCCATCGCCCGTGTAGCCGCTGACCGGGAAGGCCACATCAAGCCGAACCGGCCCAAAGCCGGTGTCGTAACGCACACCAAGGCCCGCCCCGGTTTGCCAAGTGCCTCCGCCGCCCCACAGTTCCGTCGCACCGATATAGCCAGCATCGTAGAAAGCGGCGGCACCGAGCTTGTCATTGATCGCGGCGCGGACCTCTCCCGAGAGGCCGATGAAGCTGAGACCGCCCAACTGTACCGCGCTGCCGGCGATACGCGTGACTGGAATGCCCAGCGATTGATAGGGATGACCACGGACAGTGCCGCCTCCACCGGAGTAGAACAGAAAGTCCGGCGGCGTGTTCAGCAGTTGGCTGCTGGCGACGGTGCCAAGCTGGAGCCGGCCCGCAAGCGTTATGCGGTCGTCGGTGCTGAACGAGCGGTAGATGCGCGCGTCGGCCTTGAACTGCGCGCCGGAATCTGTGGTTCCGAAGCCCCAGAACGGGGTCGCGCCGACAACGAGATAGCTGCCGGACCTGGGGTCGAGAATATCGTCGCGCCGATCCCACTTGAACGAAACAGGCAAAGACAGACCCTTGAACCGTGCCTTGAACGTCTGGTCACTGATCGACGACGTTGTGTAGTTCAGCCCGGCATTGATGGTCAGGGTCTTGCTCATCACGCGCTCGGCGCCGATGCCGAAGGTGAATGTCTCGATCTCGAGTCCGAGGATTTCGGAGCGTTCCAGATTGGTGGCGATATAGGCAGAACTGTCGGTCAGCGGGGTTGCCGGGCGGTCCAGCCGGACACCGATCTGGTATTCGGTAAGGTCATACTTGCTGTCGACGCCCTTCAGGACGGCATCAAAACGCAAGCGCTCGCCACCACCGAAAAGGTTCCGGTGAAGCCAGAAGGCCGACAGGTTGGCGCCATCCGCGCTTGAGGCCTCGGCGCCAAAGCCGATGCGGCGTGGCGGTTCTTCAACAACGGCAAGGCCTATGTCGAGCGTGCCGTCCGGCCGTGGGGTTTTGCCTTCGGTGATGATGACGGACCGAAATACACCAGTGCGGCGCAGCCGGTCTGACATCTTGTCGAGCGTATCCGGATCAAAGACATCGCCCTCGCGGTAGCCAGCAATCTTGACGATACGGCGGGCGTGCATCCGGTCGTAGCCGGTCAGGTTCAGCTTGCCGAAACGGAGCTGGGGGCCTGCTTGCAGGATGATTTCCGAGGCGATTTCCGAGCTGCTGTGATCGGCGACGATGTTCTGGTCAACCACAGACGCTTTCGCGTAGCCGAGTTGTCGCCAGCCATCGACGCCAGCCTTCGCGGCATCGGAAATGGCTGTCGACTGGGCGATTTTCGTATCGCCGTAAGCGGGCGGAAGCTTGGTGCCGGGCGCATAGGGGCGCATCCGCGCCTTGGCGAATGTGAACTGACGGCCTGGCTGGACGGTTACCCGGATGTTGTTAATCGTACTGGGCGAGTCGACAGCGGCGAAGTCAGCCGCTTCGCGCCCGTCGATGGTGATGCTGATGACACCGCCATAATAGCCCTGCGCATAGAGTGCACCGAGCAGGCGAGAGTAATCGCTGCGGGCGGCGGCAAAAAGATCCTGAGGATCTGTCGCATTGTCTGTTTCCGCCTGTTCGAGAAGCGATGCGGCGCGCAGGGCCATCGACAGTTTGCGATCTGCGCCAGGGAAGGAAAAGGTCAGGCTGTCAAGCGCAGGCGCCGGGACGGCCGATAGCACAAGGACCGCTGCCAGAGCCGCGCAACGGACAAAAGGTTTCCTGAAATTCCGGCCAATCACACGAACATGTCCCACACCTCGGTATCAGGATATTCCTCGCAGCATTCTGGTAGAAATGCCAGAAGCCACCAGGTTGTTCCGGCAGGTTTTGGCCGTCAGGCGCTGCCGAAGATCAAGTCACTGTGATCGGCAAGATATATCCGCAGCCAGGGTGTGAAAATCTCGGGCGTATCGCGGGTTTCAGTGGCCAGCCGTTTCAGCGGCACCCAGCGGGTATCCATGACTTCGGCGGGGTCCGACGACACATCGGGACGGTGGTCAAGGCGCGCCACGAACACATCGACAAGCTCGTGTTCAGTCATGTCGTTTCCAACCTCGGCGCGATATTCGACCTGACCGGCGAGTTCCGGAGCGAGACCCTGAAGGCCGAGTTCTTCGTCAAGGCGGCGAATGGCGCAGGTCCGGGGGTCTTCATCCCAATGCGGGTGCGTGCAGCAGGTGTTCGCCCAAAGGCCGGGCGTGTGGTATTTGGCAAGGGCGCGGCGCTGGATCAGCAGTTCGTCACCGACCAGCACGAAAACCGACACCGCCGGATGTTTCCATCCCCGGCGGTGCACTTCGAGTTTGTCCGAAGGCCTGAGCGTTCCATCGACCCAGGCAGGTATGCGCAGATCGGTCACGACACCATTTGCGGAGCAGGCTGAGGGGTCGAACGGCGCGCGGCCTCCTGACGGTAAAGTTGCAGGAAGTCGATCGTGTCGATGTTCAGCGGCGGGAAGCCACCATCGCGGGTGATGTCCGAAACGATGCGGCGCAGGAACGGGAACAACAGGCGCGGGCATTCGATCATCAGGAAGGGGTGAAGCTGATCGTCCGGCATGCCTTCGACGTGGAAAATCCCGCCGTAATCAAGCTCCAGCAGAAACAAGGGGGAGTTGTCGACCTTGTTGACCGACGTGGCTTTGACCTTGGTGAACACTTCGTATTGATGCTGGACGCCACGGGCACGGCCATCGAGGCTGACCTGAATCTGGATGTCGGGCTGCACATCATTGCCGCTGAGGCCCTTCTGGGCGACGACATTTTCAAAGGACAGGTCGCGGATGAATTGCGCGAGGACCTGCATTTTCAGCTGTGGGGCCTGCGCGTTTGCTGCGCCATTGGCGGTATCGGACATGAAGAACTCCCTGGTTCCGGTTTGGCTGCCGCTCTATCAGCTTGCATCGCAGCGCTCAATGCCGGGTCCAGCCGGATGGGCGGTTCGGCAGGTCTTTTTCCCCAAGCTCTATGAATTCGCCGTCAATCACATCTTTGCTGGCGGGCCGGTAGGTTTGTTCCTGCCGGGTTTGCGAAACGCCCACGATAGTGAAGCGCCGCGAGATGGCGGCAATGGCCCATGACCTGAGCGGGCGAATCAGCAGCAAAAGTCCGATAGCGTCGGTGAAAAGACCCGGGGTCATCAGAAGAAGCCCGGCGAACATGATCATCGCGCCGTGTGCGGCCGGCTCGGTAGGGTCGCGAAAGTCCGCCATCGACCGGCGCAGGTCGGCAAAAGCCATGGCGCCCTGTGTCCGGACCAGCCACGATCCGAAGAACGCAAGCGCCACGACGATGGCAAGCGTCGGCCAAAGCCCGATCAAACCGCCAACTTGTATGAACAAGGCGATCTCAATCAGGGGCAAAAGGATGAAAATCAGCAGCAGCCACATGAATTTGTTCCCGTAGAGGGTCCGGTAGACTTGCCCTGACCCGTGCCCTACATAAGTGGTGATATACAATGTTACCAACCCCTCGTCGTGAGGGATGAAGGAAACCGCCGATGTCGAACTCGATTATCCAACTTCTCGTTCTTGCCGGGGTCGCGATCTTTTTGATCCTGAAGCTCAGAAGTGTCCTGGGAACACGCGACGGTTTTGAGGGTCAGTCACAGCCTGCTCCACTGCCATCGGGCAAGGTGCGCCGTGACTTTGAGGTGATCGAGGGCGGACCGGACCGTGATATCACTGACCACGCGCCCGAGGGCAGCGACACCGCCAAGGCGCTTGCGGCGATGAAGCTGGTGGAGCCGAGTTTCTCGGTGTCGGGCTTCCTTCAAGGCTCGCGTGGTGCCTATGAAATGATTCTGACCTCGTTTGCAAAGGGCGAGTTGGACAAGATACGCCCGTTCCTTGCCCCCGAAGTCGAGCAAAGCTTTGAGTCGGTTCTTGATGACCGCAAGGCGCGCGGCCTGACGGTCACGAGCGAGTTCATCGGGCTGCGGGAGCTTTCGCTGCAATCGGCGCAGTTCAATCGTGCCGACAATACAGCCGAGGTCACCGTTCGGTTCGTGGGAGAGCTTGTTTCGGCTACTCGGGACAACGCAGGGCAAGTGATCGAGGGCGATCCCAAGTCGGCCCGCAAGCAGCGCGATGTCTGGACATTCGAGCGCAAGATGGGTGCTGACGATCCGAACTGGCAGTTGGTCGCCACCGGAGAATGAGCCAGCCCGAAAGCCCTCTGGGGTTTGCCGGGCTGATCGGCTGGGATGACGATGATCTTGATGAGGCGCTGGCCGCCTATGTGTCCACTGTCCATTCGGCCGAGACGGCTCTTCCCGAGCCTGCAAACGGCTCGGCCCGAGCCTTTTTCGAAAGTGCCTTTCAGCCTGTCCTGATTTCTGACGCGGCCCTTTACACGGGTTATTACGAGCCGGAGCTTCCGGGATCGTTGCTGCGCACGGAACGCTTTTGCTTTCCGCTCCATTCGCCCCCTGCCGACCTTCGCGAAGGCGAGGTGTGGCACGACCGGGCGACAATCGAGACCGGCAAACTGCTGGCGGGCCGAGAGATCGTGTGGGTCGATGATAGGCTTGAGGCGTTTCTGGCGCAGGTTCAGGGCTCGGTTCGCATAAGCTTGGCGGAAGGCGGTGTCTTGCGGCTGGGGTTTGCTGCAAAGAACAACCACCCCTATCGCTCTATCGGGCAAGAGCTGATCCGGCGGGGTGAAGGCACGGATGGCCGGATAAGCGTTGATCAGATCCGCCAGTGGGCAAGGCATAATCCCGAGGCGCTAGGCGACCTGCTACGGCACAATCCATCCTATGTGTTTTTCCGCAAGCTCGACTTGCCTGCCGAAACCGGCCCGCTGACGACCATGCAAAGACCAGCCGTGCCGCTGAGGACGCTTGCCGTTGATCCCGCGCATGTGCCATTGGGCAGTCCGGTTTGGGTAGAAGCGGAAGGCGTAAGGCGGCTGATGGTGGCGCAAGATACGGGCGGAGCGATCAAGGGCGCAGGTCGCGGCGATATCTACGTCGGCTCGGGGCCGGACGCGGGACGTATTGCTGGGTCAATGCAACTGAGGGGCCGGATGGTCGCGCTGTTTCCCAAGGCGGAGCGCGGCTGATGGCGCGCCGACCGCGTGGGCTGCATCCGGACGAGCGCGAGCTTTGGCAAAAGATCGCCTCGACGGCGCGTGCCTTGCATCCCGAGCGGCCGGAAAGGCCCGATCGACATGAGGCACCGCCTTTACGAAAGAAACAGCCATCATTGATGCAGGCTTTTCGCGTCGGAGAGGCCGCCCGCGGGGGGCCTGCGGCGCATGATCTGATGCCCGGACCGCACGAGCATCTGTCGGCCCAGCCGATCCGCATGGACCGCAATGCCTTCGACAAGATGATCAAGGGCAAGTTGCAACCCGAAGCGCGCATAGACCTTCATGGCATGACCTTGGCCGAGGCCCATCCTGAATTGATCCGGTTTGTCCTGAATGCCCATGACCAAGGCAAGAGGCTGGTTCTGGTGATCACCGGCAAGGGCAAGCGTGGCGAAGATTTTGGACCGATTCCGCAACGTATGGGCGCGTTGCGCCATCAGGTTCCGCAGTGGCTGGCGCTGCCGCCGCTTGGCTCGGCGATCCTGCAGGTTACGACTGCCAACCTCAAGCATGGCGGTGCGGGCGCCTATTATGTCTATCTGAGGCGAGGGCGCTGAGCCCGGTCAGCCGCCGTTTGCCAGTGCGGTGACGGGCGAAAGGATGACTTGTGTTGCGTTCTGCACAGTCAGAACGACGCCGCCCAGAAGACCGGTCCGGCTGGTGCTGTCTGCCGAGATGGCTGCATCCACATCGCCGATCTTGCCGAGAATGGACAGCAGCACAGCCGAATTGCCCACATTGAAGTGTCCCGCTCCTACCGAAAAGGCGGTGGTGTCGATCAGCGTCACATCCAGATCTGCAACAGCGTCCGGGGTGGCCAGATTGCCCACGCGGTCACGTTGACCCGTCAGGCGCGCAGAAAGGGCAAGCGCCTTGTCTCGCTTGGATGTGAAGATCAGGAATGGCTGTGGCAGCTTGCCGATGCGGACCGCCTGCGCATGGAAGACATCGATGTCTATGTCCGGCGACATGAGCACGACGCCCTTGATGCGATCGCGGATCTTGTGGTCTTTTTCGAGGGCGAGTTGACGAAGCGTCTCCATCACGATCGCTGATCCCATAGAATGGGCGACAATGACAATGTCGCGGGCTCCGGCGGCCTCGACCTCGCGCAGAAGATCTTCCAGACCGTCGCGCGCGAAAAGTGCGCTGTCGCGGTCGTAGACATATCCCAACGGGTTTGCGCGGGATGGCCACGAATAGTGAACGAGCGCGCCCTTGATGCCCAGATCATTGCCAAGCTGCGCGATCCGATAGGCACCTTCGGCAAAATTGTTGTTGAAGCCGTGCACGAATATGACCGCTTCGCGAGCGCCGCTTGGCTGACTGACCAGTTTGGCATGCAGGTCGCTGCGGAACTGACTGTCACCTGGGTAAATCACTTCATCCAGAGCCACGAACTGCTTGGTGGGGTCGGGTATGCGGTTCTTGCGGGGCCAGACGATTTCGCCGGCCTTGCGGTCGGGCGGGATGGAGATCTCGAGTTTGGCAAACCGCGTCTCGGCCTGCCGCCCAAAGCCGAAAAGCTCGCCGGTGGCATCGTCCCTGGATCGGTTGGTCCCGATGAAAATGGTTTCAACCTGACCGACCCCCCGTGCTTCCGGCATGATGCGAACTGCCCCACGGTCGGCACAGCTGGCGAGGCCGAAAGCCACGACAAAGATCAATGTCCGGTAGAGCATGATCGGAAATGTACCTTAATGACGGCAAGTTGTTCTGAAAGCGTGCCGGGCACTCATAGCACGTATCGGCTCAGATCGGCAGATTGCGCGAGAGCACCCACGTTTTTCTCGACAAACGCCGCGTCAACCGTGACCGATTGGCCAGAGCGGTCGGGCGCGGTAAAGGACAACTCCTCAAAGACCCGCTCCATCACAGTGTAAAGCCGTCGCGCGCCGATGTTCTCGACGCTGCGATTCACGTCTGCTGCGATGCGGGCAATTGCGGCAATACCGTCGGCAGTAAAGGTCACCGTCACCGTTTCTGTTGCCAGAAGGGCGGAGTATTGAAGCGTCAGGGCATTGTCGGTTTCGGTGAGGATGCGGACAAAATCGCCTTCAGTGAGAGGCTTCAGCTCAACCCGGATTGGCAAGCGACCCTGAAGCTCGGGCAAGAGATCCGATGGCTTGGCGATGTGGAATGCGCCCGAGGCAATGAACAGGATATGGTCGGTCTTGACCGGACCATGCT